>JBDRDQ010000296.1:0-35196 GCA_043820695.1 Gemmatimonadota bacterium
ATGGCCTTCGCAAACGGATTGGCCAAGGCCGGGTTCGAGCCCACGAGCATCCGTACCACGGCAAAAGTATTCCTCGAGAAGGGGCCCGACGGGTTTGGGGTCTCCCGTATCGAGTTGGAATGTGTAGGAAACGTGCCGGGCTTGGACGAAGCCGGTTTCCAGGAGCACGCCCAGGGAGCCAAAGTTGGATGTCCGGTCTCCAGGGCCCTCGCCGCCACGCCGATCGAGTTGAAGGCCACCCTCGAGGCGTAAATCCCCCCTGGGTGGGTCTCGGGACTTTCCACTCACAGGCATGCACTGATCGCCCCGGGGGAGGGTTCTCCCTCGGGGCTTTTTCTGATCTCCGGAGACTCGCAGCGTCGAAGCGCCACTTGTCCCCGGTCGGCCTCCCTTCGATAATCCGGGTATGTTCATCCAGCTTCTTGCCATCGTAGGGATCTCCCTCGCGGTCTCGTTTCTCTGTTCCATCCTGGAAGCCATCATCCTTTCGGTGACCCACGGTTATGTTCATGTGCTGCGGGACCGGGGTTCCAAAGCCGGACGATATCTGTACAAGCTGCAAAAGCATGTGGATGAGCCCATCGCCGCCATCCTGGCCCTGAACACCATTGCCAACACTTTCGGGGCTGCGCTTGGGGGGGCCTTGGCGTTCAGGATATGGGGAGAGGCGTCGGCGGCCATCTTCTCGGCTGCCCTGACCCTCGCCATCCTTCTCTTTTCCGAGATTCTTCCGAAGACTCTGGGTGCAACCCATTGGCCAAAGCTTGCACCGCCGGCGACCCACGTCCTTCGCGGCCTCATCTTTCTAACCAAACCCATCGTCATCCCGCTGACCCTCTATGCACGCCTGATCACATCCGGCCGGGGCCGCCCCAACACCATCAGTCGGTCCGAGATACGGGTTCTGGCTCGTATCGGCCGGAAGGCAGGAGCCCTGGACGAGGACGAGTGGCGGGTGGTCAGCAACATGATGACACTGGATGAGGTCCCGGTGGCGGAGGTCATGACCCCCCGGACGGACATCGTAGCCGTCCCGGTGGGGGCCACCGTGGACGAGGCCAAGCGGGTCATGCTGGACGAGGGCCACCTGCGTATGCCGGTGTACCTGGAAAACCTGGACAGGATCGTGGGCGTCCTCCTGGCCCGGGACCTGTGGAAAGCGGACCGGGATGGGGTGAAGGATGTCCGATCGATCATGCGTCCGGCACAGTTCTCCCCGGCCACCAAGGCGGTGGATGAGCTCATCCAGGAAATGCGGAAAGACCGGGTGAAGTTGGTCATCGTCGTGGACGAGTTCGGAGGCACTGCCGGGATGGTGACGCTGGAGGACCTTATTGAGGAGATCGTCGGGGAGATTCAGGACGAACACGAGGAGGATGAGCCCGATGGCTTCACCACGTTGGACTCTGGCGCGGTCCGGGTCCTTGGAGGCGTGCCCCTGCGGGAAGCCAGCGAGACTCTCGGGTTTCAGCTTCCAGAAGACGACTATGATACGGTAGCCGGTTTTGTCTTCGGTCGTCTGAACAGGATTCCACGGGTGGGGGACCAAGTCCCGGTCCACAATGGGTTCTTCCAGGTTCTTCGCATGACGGGACGCCGAATCGATTTCCTCCTTTTCACGCCGAAACCGGAAGGCTAGGAATTCGCCTACATTCGGTTTTCGGGACCGCAGGATAACGACCCCCCCCCTTTCACTTGACGCTTTTCCCGATTTCTTCTATCATCGCGCGTGCCCCAGTCAAACCATGGAACCAGAGGACCTTCTTGAGGGTTCTGAAGAGTACTTGGATCCGTTTTGGCCAGGCCGAGGATGCCGAGTCCTCCGGAAGCTGGCCTTTTTGCTTTTTCGGGCGGGGGACTTGACATCCCGCCCACCACACCCAAGCGCTGAGGGAGGTCGGACACCCATGGACCAGGATGGATTCCTGTACTACGTAGAGGGATTTCGGGACGAGATGGAGGACTATGTGGACGACATGGATAGCCGTCAGGGGCTGGCCTTGTCCACGCCGGCGGACGTCCTAAAATACGTGGAGGAGTACGGAGTATCCTCCATCCGACTGTGGTTTACCGATATGCTGGGCTTCCTGAAGTCCTTCTCTATCACGCCGAAGGAACTGAAGGGGGCCTTTGAAGAGGGGATGGGCTTCGACGGGTCCTCCATCGAGGGTTACCAGCGGATTCAGGAGAGCGACATGGTGGCGGTGCCGATCGCCTCCACCGTTCAAGTGCTTCCATTCCGGTCGGGCGGGTCCCGCACCATCCGGATGTTCGCCGAGATCCGGAACCCGGATGGAACCGAGTACAACTCCTATCCCAGGG
Source organism: Gemmatimonadota bacterium (assembly GCA_043820695.1). Taxonomy (GTDB): domain Bacteria; phylum Gemmatimonadota; class Gemmatimonadetes; order Longimicrobiales; family Gaopeijiaceae; genus JABDNZ01. The sequence goes on from JBDRDQ010000296.1 coordinate 2,323, forward strand.
TCGTGCTTCAACGGCAGTTGGCGGAGCTGAACAAGCGGGGTTTTCAACACATGTACGTGGGGCCTGAGCCGGAATTCTTCTATTTCAAGGATGAGAAGAGCGCGCAGATCCTTGATCACGCTGGGTATTTCGACATCAATCCCGTGGATATCGGGGACGACATCCGTGAGGTGACCGTGTTCGCCTTGGAGTCCATGGGGATTCCCGTTGAATACCACCATGCCGAGGTAGCTCCTTCCCAGCACGAGATCGACATCCGGTATCAAGACGCCCTCCGCATGGCCGATTCCCTCCAAACCCACAAGTACCTGGTGAAGGAAATCGCCCGCCGGTGCGGAGTCTTCGCCACCTTCATGCCGAAACCGCTGGAGGGAGAGAATGGAAGCGGGATGCACACCCACCTCTCCATCTTCAAGGACGAAAAGACCAATTCGTTTTATGACAAGAACGATAAGCACCACCTGAGTGCCATGGCGAAACAGTTCATCGCCGGTGTTTTGGTCCACGCCAGGGAGATGGCCTTCGTCACGAATCAATTCCCAAACTCCTACAAACGATTGGTCCCAGGCTACGAAGCGCCGGTTTATATCGCTTGGGCAGAGGCCAACCGGTCGGCAGCCGTCCGAATTCCCCTCTACAAGCCAGGAAAGGAGGTGGCCACTCGGATGGAGCTTCGTTTCCCTGACGCCACCTGCAACCCCTACTTCGCCTTCGCCGCCATGCTGGCGGCTGGCCTGGATGGAATGGACAGGAAGTTGAAGGTCCCCGATCCGATGACCATCGACCTCTATGGCATTACGCCTATCGAACGGGATGAGATGGGGATCTCGTCATTACCCCACGATCTGTTCGAGGCCGTTCAGGTTGCTGAGGGGAGTGAGTTCCTCAAGGAGACTCTCGGGCCCGATGTCCATCGAAAGCTGATCGAGACCAAGCTGTTGGAGGTGGATGAATTCCGACTCCATGTGTCTGCCCTCGATCTCGAGAAGCACATGGTTCTTTGATCGGGGGGTGAATCCCCGAGGGGCCAGGCCCGCCCGAAGGCCTGTTACGCGGTTGCTTCCGAGTCTCCCTCCAACGGGAGGTCTCCGGAATCCTTCCCCTCTTTGGCCTCCTCCATCCAAAAGGATATCGCCAGAGCCACAGCTCCGCAGGAAATGGCCATATCGGCCACGTTGAAGATGGGCCAGTCCATGAAACCGAGGTCGATGGGACCGATGAAGTCCACCACCCCACGGTCCCACCGGACCCGGTCGATCAGGTTACCGAGAGCCCCGGTCAGCACAAGAGAGAGGGCAAAAATCCGGAACCTGTCCCCGGAGTCGGTCCGGAGCAGCAGATACGCCAAAAGCCCCAGTGCAAACACCGTCACTGGAATGAAGAACCAGCGGGGATCATTCCCGATGCTCAACCCGAAGGCTGCCCCTCGGTTATAGGCGAGAGTAAGCGGAACCAGCCCTCCGAGTAGCCCGGAAGGCTGACTGTGCAAGGCGCCCATGGCCCACCGTTTCGTGACGATGTCGAGGATGAGCACGAGAGGGAGGATGGTCCCCAAAAGAATCGTTTTTGTCTTCAAGGAATTCTAGCCGCTGATGGTTAAAGAAGGCCGTTTTGGGCCCCACTGTTTTGTCATCCTACGACGCGGCGGCGGGGGGAGTGATCTGCGGTCTGCCAGCGTCCGTTCGCCATAAGCTCAAGTTAACCAACAATGACATCCAACGTCTACGAACGCCTGCTGCCTACTGGATCAGGGAGCGAGGGAACCTCCCTCTACGGTTGGTGTAGTTAAAATTTAAGGAGGTGACCTATGTGTACTCTGCCCCCGGCCCTTCCGGGTCTCGTCCTTCGCATCCTTTCCGCTCTCTCCCTCTTCGCCACCGTGGGGCCTCTGGCGGCTCAGGAGCCCAGCGGTCGCTATGAGGTCCTCATTCCCGACCTCCTGACCTCCGGCGGCGTCGATCGGAACGTGGGCCGCAACATGGCCCGATTCCTCAGAGAGGGGTTCTCGGATTTCCCGACCCACCGTGCCATCGATCGAAAGCAGATCGATGACCAGGCCGGCGACCTGGACATGCGGATGCACCGAATGGACTGCACCCTGACCCGTCAGTTGGCCAATCGGATGGGAGCCCAGGTGGCCCTCTGTGCCGAGGTGGCTCCCGCGGCGGGGAACAGGCTCGGGGTCACGGCGTCTTTCTGGGACATGGGGAGCGGCACATTCTTCACGGTGTCTCCCTTCGAGGTAGAGGCCGGAGATGCCCGGGGCGGGGCCCGGAGGATCCTGGAAAGCTTCCAGGCTTACGTGAGCCAGGCCCGCTCCTCCCGCTTCTGCCTGGATTATGCCCAGTCCGGGGATCGTGAGAGCGCCATGATCAATTGCGATCAGGCCATCGAGCTGAACCCACAAGATACCCAGGCCCTTCTCCAACGGGCCCGCCTCTTGATGGACACCGAGAGCTGGGACCGGGCCCTCCAGGACCTGGAGTCGCTCCTGGAGGTGAACACCATCCATGAAGAGGCCCTCCAACTTGCGGGGTACATCGCCATTAGGGCCGGCCGGGACGAGCTGGGGCGGAGCTACTACCGGAGCTATCTTGACCTACAACCCAACGCTGTGGACGTCCGCCGAAGGGTGGCCTACGACATGTTCGAGGCCGGGGACCCCCGGGGGGCCATGGACCTGGTGGCGGAGGGTTTGAAAATCGGCCCGAATACCGACCTTCTCCTTGACTTTGGCAACTACGCCTTCTCCGCCGCCACGAAGGAAGGCGCGCCGGAAGAGGACAGGAACGAGCTTCTTCGCTCTGCCGTCGAGGCCCACCTCCAGGCCTACGAAGAGCTGGGAGACGAGATGAGCGCCCGTGCCCTTCGGAACCTTCTCACCGCCCTGGTCCAGCTCTCGGAGCCGACGGAAGCGACACGGCGCGGAGAGCTCTTCCTGCAAACGCACCCTGGGGAAGTCTCCCTGTGGGTGGCCGTGGCCCAGGCCCGGCAGGAGTCCGGAGACGTGAGCGGCGCTTTGGAAGCTCTGGACCAGGCGGGAACCCTGGATCCGGAGTATCCGGGCCTCGCCGTCCGCCGGGTGCGGTGGCTCCTTGACGCCAGCCGGCAAACACAGGCGATCCGGGCGGTGGATGCCATGACCCTTACGGGGGACGAGGCAAACCAGGTCGCCCAAGCCTTCTTCGCCGACGCCCACAATCGGGGCGTGCGAAACGACCGGTGGGACTATGCGTTGGCGGGGATGGACGCGGCCCGCCGAGTGGACCAGGCGGCAGCGGCAAACCTGATGATGCGCTTCTGGCAGGGATACGTCCTGCTTCGGAAGGGTCAGGCCGTGCAGGAGCCCCAGACGTTGGAGTCTGCCCGGGCCTCCCTCCCCCTCCTCGAACGGGCCCGGGAACTCATGACCGGGACCGAGGCTTACACCAGGACTCAGCCCTCCATCAATCTCGCGGAGTACCTGGCCAACGTCGGGGCCTTCATCGAGATCCAGCAGGCTATCATCAAGAGAGGCGGAGGATAGGAGGACCGCGCCTGGGCGCCTCGGTTCTCCTCCCGCCGCCTCCACTCCACCACTCAGTTGATTCCCAGCAGAAAGGCTCCCTGATCGCATGGGATCAGGGAGCCTTTCAGGTCTTCAGTGGAGGCGGCGGGAGTCGAACCCGCGTCCACGAGTGGTCCATCAAGAGATTCTACGTGCGTAGATCACTGAAGAGTTTCGCCCTTGGGGGCCAGTGAACAGCCGCACCCGAGACTAGTCGCCAGAGAATCTTACTCCGTTCACGGCAACGAAGAGACGGAGCCAGCCCAACTTATCGTCGCCTCAAGCCACGCCTTGGGCGGGCGAGTCAGGAGGCGGGCCAGCGGTTGGTTACGCGGCCAATGCCAGTTGATTGTTGGCAGTTGTGTTTTTCCCGGTTTATTTTCGAGGATCCCGGGGTCCTCGGCACGCTACTCCGAATTCGCCAAACGTGTCGAAGCCGTTTCGCCCCCTTTTTGAAGGTGGAGCTGAACCATCCCCCGAAAATATACACCTTCTGAACCCGGAAAGCTCCGGGGTTACACGGCGAGGGCCGGAGTAGCTGCCAGATATCCTTCCAGCAGCACCTCCATCTCCTCCAGGGATGTCACCTGAAAGAGCTCCTTCCTGAGCCTTCTTCCTCCGGTGATCCCCTTTGTGTACCACCCAAGATGTTTCCTGAACTCCATCGCGGCCTTTTGAGGGTCCCCACCGAACTCAACGGCCGTCCGCGCGTGCCGTAGGCATACCATGAAACGCTCATGGATGTCCGGGTCAGGCGGAACGGGCTTCCCAATCAATGCCGCCCGGGCTTGTTGAAAAAGCCAGGGCGCCCCGTGAGTCCCTCGGGCCATCATAATCCCATGGCATCCGGTTTCCTGCCACATCCGAAGGGCGTCCCCCCCGGTCCGAATGTCTCCGTTCCCCACCACAGGGATCTCCAGTGCCTCCGTCATGGCTCGGATCTCCGACCAACGAGCCTCACCGCCATACATATCCGTCCGGCTCCGCGGATGAAGGGTGATCATCCGGGCTCCAGCCCCCTGGATCCTGAGGCCGATTCCAACCGGGTCTCGGCTGGCTTCATCAAATCCACTTCGGGTCTTGGCGGTGACGGGGAGGTCCGTAGCATCCACAACGGCCCTGGTGATAGCTTCCACAAGCCGAAGGTCTCGCAAGCACCCAGATCCTCCGTTCTTATTCACTACCTTCTTCACCGGACATCCGAAGTTGATGTCAACGAAATCCGGCGCGTACACCTCGGTTACATGTGCGGCTGCATCCGCCATCACCTCCGGTTCGGAGCCGAAGATCTGGATCCCGACGGGTCGCTCATCGTCATCGAACCTAAGGTACTCCTTGGTCCTCTCGTTCCCCCTGCAGATCCCGGCGGCGCTCACGAACTCACTCACGACCACATCGGCACCGTACTCCCGGCACAACCGGCGAAAGGGGGATTCACTGACTCCGGCCTGAGGAGCCAGGAAGAGGGGAATTGCCCCCCCCTCGAAGAGGGAAAGAAGGTTAGGGGTCATGGGTACAAGCTAAAAGCGGCGCCTCCGGGGCTGAAGACCCTGATGACGGCAGTTCCGGAAATTCTGCTCCAAGGAAGAAGTATCTGGCTCCCGAGGACGGAATCCCTTAGCATGGAGGGTCTTTGGGCCGTGACCCCAGATCGGATAATCCGCCAATCGAACCGGCGCCGAAACCAAGAAAAAAGGAGGCTCCCGGATGAAGCTTAGAGAGTTGTTTACCCCGGACGTGGTGAGTCTGGCCATCCAGGCCGACAGCAAAGACGATATTCTGAAGGAGCTTATCGGGCTTCTGAGCATGGACGACAAATCGGAGGCGATCCTCTTCAAGACCCTCAAGAGGCGGGAGAACCTCGGGTCGACCGGGATCGGAAAAGGGATCGCCATCCCCCACTGTAGGTCATTGGTGGTGAATCGCCTGAGGCTGGCCTACGGACGAAAGCCGGGCGGAGTGGATTTCAAGGCAATCGACGGTAATCCAGTGTACAATTTCTTTCTCATCGTTGCCCCTCCTCTCGAAGTCTCGAACCAATATCTACCGGTACTTGGGAAAATCGCCCAGTTCGCGAAGGACCCCGACGTCCCTGATGAGCTCAAAAATATCTCCACTCCCGAGGATTTTCTGAGGCTTCTGGAAGACAGAGCTCATTAGGCCATGAACCCCCAGCTCATGCTTTTGTTGGAGATCCAGGACCTTCACCTCCAGAAAACGGCCCTTTTGGAGGAACCCGGGTTGGACCAGATGGAGGTGAATCACTTCAACATCGATCCAATCGTGGCTGCGGAAGCGCTGGACGAGAAGATCAGTGAGTTGAAGATGGGACTGGATCCCGCCATTCAGCGGCGTTGCGAGCGTGGTTTCCCTACTCTCGGGCGTATGGTGGTCCCCGTCATCGACGGAATCTGTTATGGATGTTTTGTGTCGATTCCCACCTCGAGGACGGGAGACCCGCACAGGAGCGTGGAGATCTGCGAGAGCTGCGGACGGTTCATCTATATTCTCACCTGAGTAGACATTACCTGCTCAGGACGAGAAGATCAGAAATCACTTCGTGACGTACATCCTCACGACCTGGGTTTTGCCATTCACCGTGAGTTGAACAAAGTAAATCCCCGAGGCCACCTGCCGCCCTCGTTCATCCCGCCCATCCCAGTGTGCTTCGAATCGTCCAGGATAGGGGTATTCCAGATCCAATACAGGAACCCCGTCCCCTCTCGGATGGTTCAGAGCAAGGGGTGCGGTGATGAATTGTTGCAGAACGTTGAATATCCGAACCGAAACTACGACCGGCCTTCCGTTGGCAAAAAGATCCTCGGAGAGAACGAACGGGATCTTCGTCTCCGGATTGAAAGGGTTCGGGTAGTTCTGCTCCAGGTGAAACCCGGAATCCTGCTTTCCAACCGACCCCACCTGCTGGGCGGAAGCCGAGATTGTGAGGCCGAGAATGGAGAGGAGGAGGAAGAGAACGCGTTTTTGGCGTCTCATTCAAACCTCCGCACAGATCTGCTGTGCCGTAGCCGTGGAACGATAGCCCTCCAGAATCAAACGGGGGTCCAAAAATCCTACTATCCTTTGACCATAGTACTTCCGCGGGATTCCGGGGTCAAGAATGAAAGCGACCTATTGGGAACCCTTTGTTTCTTACCGGCCAGGGCCTCCTTGGGTTCCCCATCCGTTCGGAATCCCAAGGGCCACCTCCCGGCCATCCCCGATACGGGTGGTCACGCCGACCAGGTCGAAGTACCGGAGAAGGGGAAGCAGGTGCCGTCGGCTGACCGGAAGGACCTCCCGAAAATCGGCGGGACCCAGATCCTTCAACCCGGCCAGCCCCACGATCACGGCCCTGCCGGCGTCCCGGACCGCCTCACTTCCGAAGAAGAACTCCCCATCCAGATTGAGCACTTCCCCCTCTTCCTCCATGAATCGAAGGATGCCTTCGACCTCGGCTGGGTTCCCCAGCGCTTCTCCGAGTTCCCGTAGGCTCGGGGGAGTCAGCGACGCCTCCTTCAAGAGGGCCTGAAGTTGAGACCGGATCGATGTCTGTCTCTGGGTAAGGGACGGTCTGAAGCCGGCGAGGCACGCCGTCCCTTTCTTCAGGACCATTTGATCCCTGGCAGAGAGCTGTTGAAGTACGGCTTCGGCCAGCTTCGGGCCGAAGCTCCCCGGGAGAACCTGGCGAAGTTCTTCCAGAGGGATTCCCGGCTTCAGTGGGTGCTCCCCATGGAACTCTTCCAGGGCGGAGAGGATCCGCTCCTCCCCTTTCCCCCAGATTCGGCCGGAGAAGAGGCGATCGTCTACTCGAACCACCGCTTTGTCTTCTTCGAGTCCAGCCACCGTCTCCTGGAGGTGTGCCGGGGAGAAGCCGGTTAGATGGGGTAGGCTGGGGAGTGGGGCACCTGCCCACCCCGCCATCTTCAGAAGGGCCGAAAGTGAAGCCGAGCAGGAGTCGCCCAGGCGGTCTTCGAGGAGGAGGTCTTCACCGGGAGCCAGCCTTCGGCGTTTTTTGGGAAGCACCTCGGCCACCCGGCCCCCACCGAGGGTTGTCACGGGAGAGTACGACCGGAAAACCAGGTGATCCCGACCTCGGGCCAGGACCGGCTCCTCCAACCGGAGTTGAGCCCAGGCTTCCTCCCCTCCCCCGAGTCGGTCCTTTTGAAACAAAGCTACCCTTGCCAGGACCTCCGCCGTGCCAAGATGGACCCGGACCCTCTGCCCCTGCTTCAACTCCCATCCGGTATTGGACAAAAGGGAAAGCCAGCAGGTCAGCATCCGGGACACCTCCCAGCCGCTACCCTCAACCATGGTCTGGCCCCGCGAGAGGTCCTGGTGGCCGACCTTGCTTCCAGACAGGCCCACGGCGACTCGGGCGCCTGCCTTTGCCTCGCGGACCTCCTGACCGTGAACCTGGAGGGACCGAACGCGGCCCTCCTGATTCCCGGGGAGCACCAGGACTCGGGTCCCCTCCCGCAGCTCTCCCGTCCAAAGGGTACCGGTGACTACGGTTCCAGCTCCCCGAATCGTGAATACTCGATCGATGGGGAGTCGGACGACGTCGTCGGCTCCTTTCTCCTCCGCCTCCAGCCCAACGGTGGCCAGGGCCTCGCCAAGTTCGGCAAGACCTTGGCCGGTCAGAGAGGAGACCGGGAGGATCGGCGCTCCGGAATAACGAGTGTCCTGGAGAAGCTCCTGGACCTCCTCTCGAACAAGGTCCAGCCAATCGGTATCAACCAAATCGGACTTGGTGACGGCCACGACCAGCCGGGGCACCCGAAGGAGCTGGACGATGGAGAGGTGTTCCCTCGTCTGGGGCATTACGCCCTCATCCGCTGCCACCACCAGAAGGACCAGGTCCATTCCGGTGGCGCCCGCCAACATGTTCCGGATGAAGCCTTCATGGCCTGGCACATCGACTACGCCGAAGAGAATGTCTTCCCGGGGTTGGTATTCGGCAAACCCAAGGTCCACGGTGATTCCCCGCTCCTTCTCCTCTTTCAGGCGGTCGGTATCCACCCCGGTGAGGGCCTTCACCAGAGCTGTCTTGCCATGGTCGATGTGCCCGGCCGTGCCCAGGATGAGTCTACGCATCGGTTCCCGATGTGAGGGTAGCCAAGACGGCAAAGGACCGGAGGGGGGTTCCTCCGGAAATATGATAGGTTATGAAATCGCTTGCCAAACGGAGGTGGGCCTGAGGAAGGATGAGCTCCTGAGGGGCTTCCCCGTCCATGAGGCCTTTGAGTTGGGCCCGGGCCACCGGCCCTAGACGAGGGCCTCCGACATCGGACGGGCAGGATGAGCATCGAAGGCCTCCTGCGCCGAAGTCGAACCGTCCCATCTCATCCCCCTGGAACGCTCTCCCACACTTCACGCACTCTTGGATTAGAGGACCGAAACCCAGACCTTGAATGAGAGACCAAACGTGAACAAGGAGAGTGGTTTGGAGGCGGTCCATCTCTTCACCCTCCATGGCATCGAGGCCATGTCCCAATCCGGAAAAAAGGGCGGGGTGCCCAGCGGATTCAGCGTGTTTGAGTATCAACTCACCCAACACCGATGCACCGGCCAACCGGACAGGATCCTTGGCCAATCCACCCCTGGTCTTCAGGGGAGAAAAATCCCGGAAGGTCTGAAGGTCTCTGTTTTCCCGGAACTGAATGTTCAAGATCCCCTCAGAGAATGTGGACAGGGACCCGCCCCAGCGACCACTGGTCTTCCGAACACCCCGGGCGATCGCGCCAAGCACTCCGTGGGCCTCGGTATAGAACCTCAGGGTCTGGCTGGTCTCGCTATATGGATACGACCGGAGGAGGATGGCAGGGGTGGTAAGAAGGGACAAGGAAGGCTCCCTAGGAGAGGTGCTTCAGCCTGGAGAGGAGGTTCTTCCTCTCGGCCTCATACCTGGACCGCCCCGATTGCGAAAGGTCCCCACCTCCCTGGAAATCCTCGTCCAGCTTGGCAAGCGTAAGCAGCAGTCGGCTCCGAGAGAGTTTCTCTGATGAAACGGCTCTCCGAGGGGGCGCGCTACCTCGTCGCCGGTATCCGAAGATGCCTGCGACACCCAGGAGTCCCGCCAGAAGCAGGCCTAGCCATTCCGCCGGGAGGGACCAGGGTTCGGGAGCGATCTCGCTCCGGACCTCCTGGTCGAGGAGGCTATCGGCGGCGTAGCGCCGGAAGGCATTCCCTGGTTCGAGTTCCACAGGGGACGAGAGGGATAGGGGGTAGAACTCGGCAGCAGGGGCAGGTTCCCGGACCAGAATCTCCATCCGATCGGTCCTTCCCGGCATCGGTACGACAAAGTCCAGCTCGGAGAGTTGGTACCGGATCATCAGGTACCTCTCCCCCGGGGGAAGCGGGGAATACACCTCCAACCGTCCATCTACGAAGCGGATTGCGTCCGGAGCCATGTCGGCTTGGCCCACCTCGAAATCGGTGGCGGACCCGGGCAAAGGGTAGGCCCATACGACCCCTTCCTCTGGAGAGTATAGGGTCCTATCCCCGTCATGGCGGAGTTGGAAGACATCGGCTACCGACCAACCGGTCTCGGTCCTCTCGAGAAAGAGATTCCGGGCGGAAAGAGGAATCTGCGCTCCCCCCGGGGGGACAGAGAGGGTGTCGTATGCTTGGATCAGGTAGAGCGTGTCCAGTTGAACCGCGTCCGTTACCGCCTGTCCGAAGTAGAGCAACCCGCGGTACTGGACGGACGCGAAGAAGATTTCGGGGCGGGTGGCGTGATCGGGCATATGGGGAAGTAGAATCTGGAACGAGCCGTCAGCTTCCACTCGAACGCTGTCGACCTCTCCGGAGGATTCTGCCGAGACCTGATGGAGCACCACGAACCCGTCGGAAAGAGGGGCGTCCCCGACCCGCACCTCCCCGCGAAGGATGGGGATCACCTCTTCTTGTCCGCGGGCCTGGCCAAAAAGGAGAAAGAAGAAACAAGAGGAGAAGAGGAACGCCCGCTTTGATGGGAGAGGGCACATGGTCAGCTCAGGGGGTAAACCGGCCGAAGTCTTCCGGATTCAACCGCTTGAGGTATTCCTTTAGGTCCTCAGTCTTAATCTCTTGTGGGTTGGGATCTTGAAGATCTTCAGAATCCAGGGTAACCGACTCCTCTTCGGCGATCTCCACCGTGGCCCGTTCCAGTAAGGCCTCCTCCGCAAAGATCTTCGCTTTCACCCGAAGGGCCACTGCAATGGAATCGGACGGACGGGCGTCCACCGAAAAGACCCCACCATTCCGTTGAATGATCAGCTCGGCGAAGTAGGTGTTTTCTACCACCTGGGTGATGATGACCCTCTCCAGGCTTCCTCCCAGGCCACCGAGCACCGAGACAAGGAGGTCATGGGTAAGGGGCCGAGAGAAGCTCCAGTCGGCGAGCTGCATGGCGATGGCACTGGCTTCCCCGGGACCGATCCAGATGGGAAGAACCCTCTCCCCACCGTGTTCCCGAAGGATCACCACCGGGTTGTTCGTGGTCCGATCCAGCCCCAGGCTCTGTACCCTGACTTCTACCAACACGGCCAATCCCCTTCGAGCGTAGGAGAGGCGATCTCCCGGTCGACGCACTTCAAGATCCGATACACCTCTTGATCCATTTCGAAACGCCTTACCAACAAATACTCCGAAGCGAAGGCCTGGTTCGCGAAGCTGAGGTTTAGGATCCCGGGCACGGTCAGCTAGAGGGCAAAGTGATCCCGAAGCTCCTCTACTCGATCGGTCTTTTCCCAGGTAAAAAGCTCCACCTCAGTCCCGCCTTTACCCCCTTGTGGAAGATTCCTCGGCTCCCGCCCAAAATGGCCGTAGGACGCAGTGGGCAAGAAGATTGGGTTTTCCAGCCCCAACCGGTCTGTGATGGCCCGGGGCCGGAGGTCGAAGACATCTCTGACAACAGCTGCAAGCTCGTCATCGGGGCGAATGCCCGTGCCGAAGGTGTCCACATATACGGCCACCGGGACCGCGACCCCGATGGCGTAAGCGATCTGGAGTTCGAACCGGCGAGCCACTCCGGCCGCGACCATGTTCTTCGCTGCCCACCGGGCTGCATAGGCGCCAGACCGGTCGACCTTGGTGGCGTCCTTACCGCTGAACGCTCCGCCGCCATGTCGGCCGATGCCTCCATAGGTGTCCACCATGATCTTTCGGCCGGTGAGGCCCGTATCCCCGTGGGGTCCCCCCACGACGAAACGTCCGGTGGGATTGATGTGAAAGGTGCAGGCGTCGGGATCCAGGAATTCCCGAGGGATGGCCGCCAGGATTCCATTTTCGAGGATTTCCTTCTTGAGATCCTCCTGTGCCACATCCGGGTCATGCTGCACGCTCAGCACCACCGTGTCGACGCGAACCGGTTGGTCTCCATCGTAAAGCATGGACACCTGGGCCTTCCCGTCGGGCCTGATCCAGGGAAAATCCCCGGATCTTCGCAGCTCAGCCAGCCGCTCCGTGAGGGCGTGGGCCAACATGATGGGTGCCGGCATCAGGGATGGGGTTTCGTCGGTGGCATAGCCGTACATCATTCCCTGATCCCCTGCTCCACCGGTATCTACTCCCTGGGCGATATCGAGAGTTTGTTGATCGATGGTGGTCAGGACCGCGCAAGTGTTTCCATCGATTCCGAAGTCGGGATGGACGTACCCGATGTCCTTCAAGGTCTGGCGAACGATGGCGGGAATCTCAACGTAAGCGTCGGTCGTGATTTCCCCGGAGATGAGAGCCATCCCCGTCGTGACCAGAACTTCGGCGGCTACCCGGGCCTTCGGATCTTGGAGTAGGATCTGGTCAAGGATGGCGTCGGAGATCTGGTCGGCGACCTTGTCCGGGTGGCCTTCGGTTACGGATTCCGATGTATAGAGTTGGAGGCTCACGGCCGTGTCTCTGCTGAGGGTGAAACAACGTCAGAATGCTACCACACGGGCCAACTACCCCCCGGGTTGTGGAACGTTCAGACTCCAGCGGCCCGAGAAGGCCGAAAGATCGATGCTGTCCCCAACACCTTTCACCAACCGAGCCGTCACCTCTCTGCCCGTCGGAGCCGCCAGGGCGCTGGCCGCTGCTTTCCTGGCGTCTTCGATGCGGAACTCCCGGATCACCTTCTTGATTTCCGGGAGGGATGGCCAGGCCACCGAAAGGGAGTGGATATCCAGCCCCAGGAGGAGGAATGCGCCCAGAGGATTGGCTGCCAGTTCCCCGCAGACGCTCACCTCGATCCCTGCGGCTCTGGCGACTCTGGAGACCTGATGAAGTTGACGTATCACAGCCGGATGGAACGGGTTGAACAGGCCCGCAAGGCGAGTGTTGTTCCGGTCCACGGCCAGGGTGTATTGAACCAAATCGTTGGTACCGATGGAGAAGAAGTCGGCATGGCGAGCAAGCTCCACGGCATCCAGCGCCGCAGCGGGAGTCTCGATCAACAATCCCAGTTTGTATCCTGGATTGAAAGCGAGTCCATCGGCCGTAAGCCGGTCTTCCTCTTCTTTCAGAAGGGCCCGGACCCGAAGAACCTCGTCCACGTCGTTCACCAGTGGAAGCATGATCCGGACGTCACCGTGGGCGGTGGCCCTCAGGAGGGCTCGGAGCTGAGGCCGGAAGAGTTCAGGCTGGTCAAGACAGACCCGAATCGCCCTCCACCCGAGGTAGGGATTGGCTTCTCGGGGCATGTTGAGGAACATCGGGAACTTGTCCCCACCAAGATCGAAGGTTCGGATGATGACGGCTGAATCGGGGAAGGTCTGGGCCACGTGGCGGTAGGCTTCGTATTGTTCCTCCTCACCGGGGAGGGCTGATCGGCCAACCACCAGGAATTCCGTTCGAAAAAGGCCTACTCCCCGGGCACCATGGCTTAGCGCGTGATCCGCCTCCCAGGGGAGGTCCAGGTTCGCACGGAGCGCCACCGGTTGCCCATCCTTGGTCGTGGCGTCCATCTTCGCGATTTGCTGACTCTCTTTCTCCCACTCCCGAAGCTGGACTTCCCTGCCCCGGAAGATTCTCCGTTCCCTCTCGCCGGGTTGGAGGATGATTCGTCCTATCCGTCCGTCCAGGATCGCTTCCTGGCCGTCCTTGGCTAAGGCCGTGATGTCTCCAAGGCCCACCACGGCGGGCAAGGAGAGGGAGCGGGCCAGAATCACCCAGTGGGAGGTCCTGGTCCCCTCGTCCGTAGCCACTCCCAGGATGCTCTCCGGATCGAACTGGACTACCATGCTCGGGGTGAGATTCCGGGCAATGAGAATGACCGGTTGCCCCGGGGCTGCCGGGTCAAAGGGGTCGGGAACGCCAAGGATCCGGTGAATGAGGCGGGAGTGGAGGTCATCCAGATCATTGACGCGATCCAGGACCATGGGCTGGTAGGTCCGCTCCCACATGGACTTCAGTTCCAGGATTCTCCACTCGAAGGCCTGGGCCGCAGTCAGATGGTTCCCTCGGATATATTCGATGGTCCGATCTACAACCTCGGGGTCATCGAGCATCAGAAGCTGAGGGTCGAAGATTCGGGCCTCCATGGTACCCACGCGGGAAGAAGTGTCCTTCTTCAGTCCTTGCAGGTGTCTTCGGGTCTCTTCCCGGGCTTTCTGAAACCTGTCGACCTCCGACTCCACCTGCTCGGCCTCCACTCGCCGGTGGAGCACCTCCGGGTTGCTCCAACTCAGAAGCCGAATCGTCCCCTCGACGATTCCCTCCGAAACGCCGACACCGTCCCGAATGATTGGCATCGGTTATTCCTCCTCAAAACCCCGCCGGACCAGATCGGTGAGGGCGATCAGCGCCTCGTCCGAATCGGGCCCCGAGGCTGTAAAGCGGAGAGTTGACCCCTGCTCGGCAGCCAGCATGAGAACACCCATGATGCTCTTTCCATTCACCTGTAAGCCGCCCTTCTCCACGTGGATTTCCGATCTATATGAACCAGCCAGTTTTACCAGCAAGGCCGCAGGCCGCGCATGCATCCCCGCCCGGTTCACCACCTGGGCCAAAGCCTCTTTCGTCTCGATATCGCTCATCCGAACCACCCCACCAAAAAGATCAACCCGATTGCTCCCGAGATTCCCCAAAAGGTCCATCTCCATCCCCTCTGCCCTACCAGACTTCCAAGCCAAAACCCCCAGATTCCGCCGACGATGCTCAGGAGAAACCAGGGCCAGTCTTCGCCGGCCCAGCCCTGCCCAAGGGCCAGTCCCACCAGGCCTCCGAGAAGGAAAACACCCATGGCCGCGAAACGATCTGCTTGCCTGGGAAGTGCTACAGCCCTGAGGGAGTCGCCCACCTGGCTTCCCCATTCAAGCCCCACCCTGAATCCCCAAGCTCTGAGGCTAAGATGGCCTGCGTTGTACAGGACAAGGAAGAAAAACACCGTCGCTATCGGGGGCGCGCCGGCCAGGGCCAGAACCAGGGCCGCCAGCACCGTCGCGGGGCGCCAACCCACCCAGATGAGGGTGTCGCCGAGACTCCCCAGCGGGCCCCTCACCGCCAGCTTGAAGCGACGAATCTCCTCTGGGTCCCGTTGCTCCCGCTCCATCCGACAGACGGCCCCGAGAGCGAGGTCGGCCAGGTAAGGGTGGGCGTTGAAGTGTTCGGAGTGCCTCTGGAGAGCATCCCTGAAGCCCTCAGGGTCTCCCCGGTGGAGCCGGCGAAGAACAGGCAGTAAGGCGAAGGCGAAGCCCCCACCGATCATCGTCCGGTTGTTCCAGGACGCCTGGATGAGGAAGGACCGGAAAAAGGTCGACAGATGGGCCGTTTTGCCGGGGTTCTTCACAGGACAAAGCTCGCCAGAAGGAACCCTGTCAGTCCAGCCCCAAAGAGAACCCCCCGCCGTCTCCACCCTCCCAGGCTTCCCACAAGGGCCCCGGCGGGGATGGAGGCCCCGATGGCCAAGAGGGATAGAGTTCCGGTCATCTCCAGTGGCCAGGCCTGAAAGGCGGTTTCAGCCAGCCACGCTCCGAGTACCAACCCCACCAGGGAGAGGATGCACCCTCTCCCAAAATCGAAGGTCAGGCCACCGAGGTGGGCCCACACGATCCTGGAGGAGCTTACCTCCTTCCGGGAAGGATCCGGGACCATACGACCGTTGACCTTCCGGAGGATCCGGATGGAAACCGCCCCCAAGCGACTCAGAAGGAACCCCAGGAGTGCTCCGAGGGCGATCCCGGCCGGACCTGATACGGCTACGCCGGTGGCCACCGCTACCAGTGTGGGAGGCCCTCCTTCCGGAAACTCACCTCCCCCCACGGGGAAAATGGAGATGAAATAGACCTCCATGATCCCACCGATGAGGAGACCAAGAACCGGGTCTCCCACCATCCAGCCCGTCAAGACCCCGGCCACCAGCGGCCGTGAAATCATGAACTGGCCCAAGGAGGTGCCGTCCAAGGCCAGGAGGCCGCCCAAAAGGGTGAGGGAAAGGAGTTCCACGGTCAGGATGCCTTGAACCGATCAGCCAAGGAGGGACTCCAGAGTGATTCTTGGTGAACCTGGGAGATCCTGGGCGGAGATCCGCACCCCTTCCACCGCCAATTCCCTGAGAGCCAGCCTATCCGATGCGTCCAGGAAGAGATACGGGAGGACCTCCACCCTTCCGCTCTTGAGATGCAGCCCACCGAGGTTCAGAACCTCCCCCTCCAACGTCCCTCCCCGGGCGAGCTCCAACATGGTCGAGAGGTCCCGGGTGAGGAGAACGCTCCGGAGCGCAGACTCCCTCCAGCCGGCAAGCTCCTCCCTCGCGGGACCGGGAGCAAGAAACTCTACCGTGATCCGCTCCGGGACCCCCAGGGTGTATAGCTCTTGCTCCCATGCGCTGGTTGCCAGCAACGTATCCACCACCAGATACCGGTCCGGGCGAAGCTGACTCCCCCAGCCGACCACTACCTGGCCATGGATGAGCCGCTCGTCAACTCGGTTGAGTACGATGGGCATCGGTTGAGTAGTCCGGAACGCTTTGAACGCTTCCGCGACCCTTCTCGAGGAGACGGGGCACCAACTCCTTCAAAGGAAGATCCCGGTGGAACACGAAGTCCAGCAGAATGGCGAGGTTTACCCCGAGCACAACGGCCGCTTCTTCTCCCTCTCGACAGCAGATTCGAGCGGTGACCGCGCAGCTTCCGCTGGGGAGGTCCGTGAAGAATATCACTGGCCCTTCCCCAAGAAGGTCAGCCAACTCCGAGTGGAGGGCTTCCGGGGACTTGCCGTCATTGCTGATGGCCTTGATGGCTTCCTCTCCCATCCCCGAAATTCGGGCCACGGCGTCCACCATGCCTTTGGCCATTCCGCCATGGGCCAGGACCACCCCCTTGACCAATCGTTCCTTATTCATAGTCCTGTTCGAGGTAGGCTCGGACCGGGCGCATGGCCTCCCGAAGTTTCCGGTCGAACTCCAGGGCAGGATCGATCCCTGCGTATTTGAGGAGATGGTTCATGGCCACCACCTCAGAGATGACGGTGATATTCTTTCCCGGGTTGAGGGGGACGGTGACTTTGGGGAGGGTCACCCCCAGGATCACCGTCGTTTCGCGCTCGAGACCCGTCCTACTGTACTCTCGGGTGTCGTCCCAGGACTCCAACTGGACCACGACTTCGATCCTTTTTTGTTGCCGGATCGCCCGAATCCCGAAGAGTGCTTTGACGTCGATGATCCCTATGCCCCGGATCTCCATGTGATGCCGCTGTACCTCATGGCCATGACCTATGATGATGTCATGACCCCGGCGGGTAGCGAAGACCAGGTCGTCGGCTACGAGACGGTGCCCCCGTTCTACCAGGTCGAGGACACATTCGCTCTTTCCGATTCCGCTCTCCCCCACGATTAGGAGGCCAACACCGTAGACGTCGGCCAGGGAGCCGTGGAGACTCACCATAGGGGCCAGAGCCGCCTCCAGGTAGGGGTTCAGGCGCTGGAAGAACAAACCCGTCCCCATGGAGGTTCGGAACACCGGGATCTGGAATTCCCGGGCGGTCTTCAGGAACTGGTCGTTGACCTCCCACTCTTTCGTCACGAAGACCACCGGGACGTTGTGGCGGAATAGGTGCCGGAGGCGCTCATCCACCACCGATGGCTCCAGGGAGTCCAGGTAGGCCATCTCCGTCTCCCCAAAAACCTGAACTCGTCCCGCTACCACCCGCTCCGTGAACCCGGCGAGCGCCAGGCCCGGGCTGGCGGGATCCGGATGGGTAATGGTCCGGTTGAGATCCGCCTCCAGGGTGAGGTTTTCGAGACCGAGGGTTTCCTCCCGGTCTCGAAGCAGCTCTTCTACGGTGATCTGTCTCTTCACTCCGCACTCATTCTTGTTCTTGGGTGGACGGGTCCGCGCTGGCCGGACGGTGGTAGTCTTTCATCTGTTTCCGCCGCTTGCGCAGGATTCGGGAAAGCCGGTCTACCATCTGATCTACAGCCTCCCTGAACTCGACCCCTTCCCCGCTCGCCACCACGGGTTCCTCACGATCGACCTTCAGGATGGCGTCGACTTTCTTGAGGTGTTTCTCCACCTCAAATACCACCTCGGCTCCTGACAGTCGAGGCTCGTAACGGGAGAGTTTCCCAATTTGCTCTTCGGTTCGGCTCCGGACGGTATCCGGAACCTCGCAATGCCGGGCGGCGATCTGGACTCTCATTACTCCTCCATGCTTCGGGCATCTCCAACCAAGGGCCGGGCGGGGCCCGATAACCCTGTCGGAGAAAAAAAGTTATGTCAGCGGGCGGGCGGCGGCCACCCGATCGATCAGAAAAGCCTCCATTTTCCGTGCGGAATCCTCCCATGTGAAATTCCCCGAAAAACTTCGGGCTGCTATCCCCATCTTTTCCCTTCTCCGTTCATCCCCGAGCAGGCTCGTAATTGCCCGGGAGAGTGCGTCGACGTCCCCATGCGGCACCAGGAGCCCGGTTTGACCATCCAGGACCGCATCCCGAAGCCCCGGGGAGTCACTTGCCACCGTTGGAGTTCCGCAAGCGGCCGCTTCCAGGATGGAGATTCCCCACCCCTCCTTGGGGGAGGCAAGGACGTGAATCCAACTCTGCTGCAGGAGCCGGATCTTCTCATCCTCCGGGACATACCCCAGAAACTCCACAGTGTCTCCCAAACCCAATCCGGAGTGCATTTCCTGAAGCTTTCCCAGCTGGTCTCCTTTCCCGGCGATCAGAAGGCGAGCCCTGACCCCCTGCCCCTGTAGGCGTGCGAGGGAACGGAGAATGAGGTCCACACCTTTGTAACGCTTTAAACGGCCGAGGTAGAGGATTGTAGGCTCGGAAAAGCGCGCGCCGTTGGCGGAGGGCCTCAGTCGATGCAAATCCACCCCGTTCGGTACCACCGCGATTTCATTTCCGGTCATCCCCCGTCCCCTGAGATCGGCGGCCGTGCTCTCCGACACCGCAATGGCCGGAAGATTCCCGAAGACCCTCGGGATTGGGCGCTCGAGGAGCCAGGTCGCAGCTGCAACGGGAAAAGACGCTTCGTGGAAAGCCGTGGTCCCAAATAGGTGATGGACCAGGAGGACCACCGGGGTCCGGGTCCAGAAGGGCATGAAGACGGGCACCTTGTTCAGGTCCTCCACCACCACGTGGAATTGGCCCGGGTCGAGAGTACTCTTCAAATAGAATGGAAGCCGGACACCGAAGGTCATCCGACTCCCTATCCGGTGGACCTGCATACCGTCGAGTGTTTCCTGTGGAAGGCCCCCGGGGAACCCAGAGGAAAGGAGGGTGATATCGTGACCCCAGGTGGCCAACCTGCCGAACACCTCGTGGAGGTGCGTCTCGGCTCCCCCGGCCTGGGGGTTCGACCGATCCAGCCAGTTGACAACGAGAATCTTCAGCGGCGGTCTCCTAGGGACTGTCACCCCCGGGGTTCGGAGCGTTTATAAAGAGCGTCCAGAACCCCGTTCACGAATCTGGGAGAGTCTTTTCCGCCATAGGCTTCGGCCAGGTGGATCCCCTCCTGGATCGAAACCTTGCCAGGAATGTCGTCCAGGAATAGAAGCTCTGTGGCTGCGAGACGGAGAATGGATCGATCCATCACGGAGAGACGGTCGAGTCGCCAGTTCTCCAGGGCGGATAGGAGCACCCGGTCCACCTCGGGGAGGTGGTCTTGGAGGGTTTCCAGGAGAAGCCCGATATAACCGAGCCTCCTCGGGGCCACCCGACGGCTCTGGAGGACCTTCGTAAGTGCCTGGGTGATGGTTTCCCCCCCCCCAGCGCTCTCCCACCGATAAAGAACCTGGAGGGCCCAGGCTCTGGCCCGACTCCGGTCACGGGGATGTGTCCCGTCCCTTGCTGGGGAATCAACAGGCAAGGGCTACCCCATCTGCTTAAAAAGACCGGCCATCTCCAGGACGCTCAACGCGGCGTCCCACCCCTTGTTTCCAGCTTTGGTGCCTGCCCTTTCCAGGGCCTGGTCCACGGTATCGGTCGTCAGGACGCCGAGAGAGACGGGAACCGAAGAGCTCCTGGCAACCGCTCCCAGGCCACGAGTGGCCTCTCCGGCCACATATTCGAAGTGGGGGGTCCCGCCGCGGATGACGCAGCCCAGGGCGATAACGCCATCGTATTTGTCCGTTCCCACCACCCGGGAAACCGCCGACGGCAACTCCCACGCACCGGGAACCCGATAAAGATCGATGTCGCTGTCTCCAACACCGTGACGAAGAAGGCAATCCGTAGCCCCCGTCACCAACTGTTCCGTGATCAGACTGTTGAAACGGGTAACTACAATCGCGAACCGCTTCCCGGCGCCGTTGAGATCTCCATGAAACTCGTTCACGCCCGTGCTCCCTTAGAGGATATGTCCAAGCTTTGTGCGTTTCGTTGCAAGGTACTCCCGATTGAATTCCCCGGCCTCGACTTCAAGCGACTGCCGCCCGGTGATTTCCAATCCGTAACCCTCCAGGCCCACGATCTTCCTGGGGTTGTTCGTAAGTAATCTGATGGAGCTGAGGCCAAGGTCCAAGAGAATCTGTGCCCCCAGCCCGTACTCTCTCAGGTCCGCCTTGAACCCCAAGGCCTCATTGGCCTCCACCGTGTCCTTTCCCTGATCCTGAAGGTCGTAGGCCCGGAGCTTGTTGGCCAGGCCAATTCCCCTCCCCTCCTGCTTCAGGTACACGATGGCTCCCACACCCTCTTCTTGGATCTGCCGCATGGCGGAGCGGAGCTGCTCACCACAGTCACACCGCTTGGAACCGAAGACATCCCCTGTCAGGCACTCCGAGTGCATCCGGACCAGGACGTTCTTCCGTCCCTCCACCTCGCCTTTCACCAAGGCCACATGATCCCGCTCATCCACCAGGTTGGTATACCCGATAACCTTGAAATCCCCAAACTCCGTGGGCAAATCCGCCTCGGCGACCCGCTTCACCAGACGCTCTCTGGCCAAGCGGTAGGAGACGAGCTGAGCCACGGTGATGAACTTCAGATCCTTTTCCCTCGCCATCTCCTCGAGTTCAGGACGACGGGCCATGGTCCCGTCCTCTTTGAGGATCTCACAGATGACGCCTGCAGCCGGGAGTCCGGCGAGACGGGCCAGATCCACTGCGGCTTCCGTCTGCCCCACTCGCCGAAGGACGCCGCCGGG
Source organism: Gemmatimonadota bacterium (assembly GCA_043820695.1). GTDB lineage: Bacteria > Gemmatimonadota > Gemmatimonadetes > Longimicrobiales > Gaopeijiaceae > JABDNZ01. The sequence goes on from JBDRDQ010000296.1 coordinate 23,413, forward strand.
TCGGGCCCTCAGGGGAAAGATGTGCCCCGGTCGGCGCAGGTCGGTGGGCCGGGTATCCTGATCCAGAAGGACCTGGATGGTCTTGGCCCGATCGAATGCACTTATTCCCGTCGTAACCCCGAACCTGACGTCTGCGTCGACGGATATGGTGAAGGCCGTGTGAAGCGGGTCGGTGTTGTTGTCGGTCATGAGGGCAAGCCCCAGCTCATTGGCCCGCTCGTTTGTCAGGGCCACGCAAATGAGCCCTCGCCCGAACTTCGTCATGAAATTGATGGCCTCTGGTGTGATTTCGGATGCCGCACACACCAGATCTCCCTCGTTCTCACGGTCTTCGTCGTCCGCCACGATGACCATTTTTCCCTGGCGGATGTCCTCGATTGCGTCGCTGACGCGGTCGAAGGTCATACCTTGTCCCCCCCGTATCCCAGAGCCTCGAGTCCTTCCAAACTCAATTTGCCCCCGCCCGTCCAGGCCGAGAGAAGCTTCGCCACGTACTTGCCCACCAGGTCCCCCTCCAGGTTTACCGGGTCCCCGGGCTTCATGGCCCCGAGGTTGGTGCGGGCCCAGGTGAAAGGGATGATTCCGACCTGGCACTGCCCGTCCGCCGGGAGGGCGTTTACCGTCAGACTCACACCATTGATGGTGATCGATCCATGAAGGATGGTCACCTGGGCCACCAGTTCAGGCACCTGGAAGTCCAGGAGCCAGTAGTCCCCTTCCTGCCGGACCGAGAGGAGTCGACCCACCCCATCCACGTGCCCCTGCACCAGATGCCCATCCAGGCGTCCTCCCAAAACCATGGAGCGTTCCAGGTTCACGCGACTCCCGACCCGATAGTGCCGGGCGATGGTCCTCGAGAGCGTGGTACCGATGGTATCGATGGCGAAAGAACCGGCATCGGTCCGCACGGCGGTCTGGCAGGCTCCATCAACGGTGATGGAATCGCCGGGCTTGAGCTCTGAGGAAATCTCAGGCGCCTGGACTACGAATTCCCTGGTTCCGGACCGCTCCCTTACCGAGCTGATCGTGCCGACCGTCTCAATTATCCCCGTGAACATCAATCTGTCCGATCAAAGGTCAGGAGTACGTCCCTCCCGAAAAAGCGCGGTGGGGCCCCGGCGCCCCATGCCTCCCATGCCTCTCGCATCTCCATGCCGGGGAAGGCCAAGACGCCCCTCTCTCCCAGCACAAAAGGTGCCACGAAAAGGTACAGGCGCCGTGCGAGCCCACGCTGGATCAGTTGGGAGGCCAATCGGCCGCCACCTTCACAGAGGAGCGAACGTAGGCCGGTGTCCCAGCAGACTCGAAAGACCGCATCCAGAGATACCCCTTCGGCGTTCCTCGCCACCCGGTGGACCGTGGCCCCCGCACCCTCCAGCCGGGCCACAGAGGCCCCCGGGGCATCTTCACCCGTGAAGATAACCAAAGGGATCCCAGGCACGTCGTCGAACAGGTGAGCCTCAGGAGAAGTCCTCGCCCGGGTATCCAGGATGACCCGTGCCGGCTGCCTCCCAACCGGGACCTCTTCTCGGACCGTGAGAATGGGGTCATCCACCAATACCGTCCCGGAGCCCACCATGACTCCGTCGAAACCGGCCCTGAGCCGGTGGGTCTCGATGCGGGCCTCGGGCCCCGTGATGGGGGTGCGGTGGCCAGTCGCCTCCGCGATCCGGCCATCGAGGGTTTGAGCCAGCTTGAGGGCGACGAAGGTGGCTTCACGCTCTTGGTTGAAGAAGAACGCCGGGTTTTCGCGGCGGGCCTCGCCGACAGGAAGCGCCGGTCCGACAACTTCCATACCGCCGGTCCGAAGTGCGTTCCCTCCCCCGCCGGATACGCCCCCGGGGTCCTCGGCTCCGTAGATGACCCGAGAGACTCCCGCTTCGAGAAGAGCCGTCGAGCAAGGGGGCGTGCGGCCGAAATGGTTGCATGGCTCCAGGCTAACGTAGGCGGTAGCTCCATTAGCCCGTTCCCCCGCTCGTCTCAGGGCGTTGGCCTCCGCATGGGGGCCACCCAGCACCTCATGCCAACCCTCCGCGATCACCTCTCCATCGCGAACGATCACGCACCCGACCATGGGGTTCGGGTGAACCCGTCCCCATCCTTTGCGGCCGATTTCAACGGCCCTCTGGAGGTGTTGTCGGTCGGTTGGAGAAAGCCTGTGTTCCATCTGGTTCTGCCCGCCCGTTCAGAAGGTCAGGCGAAAGGCCAGGGACCCGAATTCGGAACCGGACGAAGGATCGAAACCGCCCGGAAACGAAGTCGGGAGATCCGGGTCGAAACCTTCCGTCCACCCGACCTCGGCCGACACTTGGAGAGCGAGGAAGTTCATGGAGCCACCGAAGAAATACAGGCGCCGCTCCGACCGCAGCTCCCCGGCTCCGGTTGAAGCGAGGCCCCCTCCCCCGGGGTCGGTGACGACGAGAAGGGCATCGCCCGTGTAGCGGTCCCATCCGGCCCCGCCGAAAACACCGATCCCCCCGATGTCCTTCCCAATGACGCCTCGGAGGGAGGAAACCCGGACATCGAAGACAGCCTCGGCAGGATCCCCCTCATCCACCTCCCATAGGCTGTTGGTCCCCAGGGACCGATGGAAGGCCGAGAGGGAGATGCCTGGGAGGGAAAAGGACTCCCTCAGGACCCCGATCCGGGTCCCAATACCCCACCCCATGACATTCTCTTGAAATCCCTTGGCTTTTGGAGGGGCAATCCATTGCGTAGAGATCGTCAGGTCCACGGAGCCGAAGCCGCCCACCGTAGGGCCAAGAGAGAACCCGTCGAACAAGCCCATGGTACCGGAGAAGTGTATGGAAGGAAGGCTCAGCGTGGTCTCCCCTTCTGGCAGACCCCCGCTCCCCTCGAGGGAGGGGGCGGGGGCTCGAGTGAAAGACCCCCTGAGGCTAAGGGCGAACCGGGGGGATCCTTTCATGCGCCAGCCGAGGGTGCTGGCTGAGCCCGGCAGGTCAGTGCCGCCAGAGGCTGCCAATCCGAGAGCGCCCTGGGCAGCCTGAACCGCAAGCGCGGTCTCTTGGCACCACGCCAACTGCAGATCCGAGGTGCCTCCGCAGGCCGAGATGAGATCCGGGAGGTTCTGGGCCCTCGCTGACTGAAGGGGGATCCCAGCCGCGAAAAATAGGATCGAGGCCCTCTCCCACCCCTGTTCACCTGTCGGTCTCAAACCAGCTCCACCCCCCCCCCATCCACGACCTCCCCCAATATCCAACTCCTTTCACCGGCCGCGGCCAGGTCGTTGGCAACCGAATCGGCCTTGCCGGCGGCGGTGATGACGATCATCCCAACGCCCATGTTGAAGACTCGAAACATCTCGTTGGTGGCTACCCTCCCGCCCTCCTGAAGGACACGAAATAGGGCCGGAATCTCCCAACTCTGGGTGTCGATCCGGGCCCCCTGCCCTTTGGTGAGGATTCGAGGCAGGTTGCCCGGAATCCCACCCCCGGTGATGTGGGCGAGACCGTGGATCCGCTCCTGGTCCAAGAGGGGGCGAAGGGAGGCTGAATAGCTCCTGTGCACGGCCAGAAGGGCGTCGCCCACGGTCCTGCCCAACTCCGGGATGAGGTCCGATACCTCCAGGGCCATCCCATCGAGGACGATTTTGCGGGCCAGAGAGTACCCGTTGGTGTGGAGTCCGCTGGACCCCAACCCGATGAGGACGTCTCCGGGCCGGACCCGAGACCCATCCAGGATCCTGTCTCGTTCCACAACCCCGGTGATGAACCCGGCCAGGTCGTACTCCCCTGAAGAGTAGAAATCCGGCATTTCCGCCGTTTCTCCCCCCAAAAGAGCGCACTTGTTTTCCAGGCAGGCTTTGGCCACCCCCCTCACAACCTCCGTCACCACACCCTCTTCGAGCCGTCCTGCAGCGAGGTAGTCCAGGAAGAAGAGGGGGGTTGCGCCCTGGACCAGTATGTCGTTGACGCAGTGGTTCACGAGGTCTTGTCCGACCGTGTCGTGGCGGCCTGTGAGAAAGGCCAGCTTCAGTTTGGTCCCGACCCCGTCGGCGCTGGAAACCAGGACAGGTGTTCTGATTCCTTCCGGAAGAGCATAGAGTCCCCCGAACAACCCTATCTCCGAGAGGGTGTTCGCATCCCGGGTTCTGGAGACCAATTCCTTCAACGCGCTCTTGGCTCTCTCCGCCGCGTCCAGATCGACACCGGCAGCTCTATAGCTGAGCCCGTCTGCCTCAGGCATCCTGCTCCTCCTCTGATCGGTCCATCCGGGTAGGTGCGGACACCCCTAGGATCTCCAGGCCGTTTCTCAACACGATCTGGACCGCACGGGCGAGGGCCAAACGTGCCCTCCGCAGGGCGGGATCCTCAGATAAAACCGCTAGCTCCGGACTTCGGGAGGGGTTCCCGGCATGGTACCAGGAGTTCACCGCGGCTGCCGCCTGCTCCAGGAAGTCGCAGAGGATGTGGGGGGCTCTGGCGGCGGCGGCCCGCTGGACCGTTTCAGGAAAGTCGGCCAAGCGCTTGATCAGCTCTCTCTCCAACGGGTGGGAGAGGCCCTCCAGCCCCTCGTCATCGACCTGGATCTGGCCCTCGTCCACCTCTCCCTTGCGGAAGATGGAACACATGCGGGCATGGGCGTATTGAATCTTGAATACCGGGTTCTTCTCCGACTGGTCCAGCGCCATGTCGAGATCGAAGACCAGATGGGCTTCGGGTTTCCGCATCAGGAAGAAGTATCGTGCTACGTCGACCCCCACCTCGGTGAAAAGCTCTCTGAGAGTGATATAGGAACCGGCCCGTTTCGAGAGCTTCACCTCCTTCCCCTCCCGCTCCACCGTGACCATCTGGTGGAGGACGTACTCGGGATAGCCTTCGGGGAGCCCAAGCGCCCGGAGGCCGGCCCGTACTCGGTCCACCGTACTATGGTGGTCCGAGCCATGGATATTAATGACATGACGAAATCCCCGCTCCCACTTCGTCATGTGGTAGGCCACGTCGGGGAGGAAGTAGGTCGGAGTTCCGTCTCCCTTGACCATGACCCTGTCTTTCTGATCTCCGTACTCGGTGGTTCGGAGCCAGAGAGCGCCATCCTTTTCGTACACCAGGCCCGTCCCTCTCAGAGCCTGGATGGTGGACTCCACCAGCCCATCCGAGTAGAGAGAAGACTCGAGGAAATAGTGGTTGAAGGAGAGCCTGAATTCGTCCAGGTCCCTGTCCTGTTCCTCCCTCAGGACGCGGACGGCAAATTCCCTCATGAAAGTGAGGGTCCCGGGGGAATCCTCACCCCGGAAACGGTCTCCTTCGGCGGAGATCATGTCTCGGGCCACGTCACGGACGTATTCCCCCAGGTACCCCCCCTCCGGGAACTCCACCGTCTCTCCCAGGAGTTCCTGGTACCGGGCCCAGACGCTTCGGGCCAGCAACTCGATCTGATTCCCGGCGTCGTTGTAGTAGAACTCCCTGTGAACGGACCACCCGCACCAGTCCAGAAGGGAGGAAATGGCATCCCCCAGGGCGGCTTGGCGTCCGTGTCCCAGGTGCAAAGGGCCGGTGGGGTTGGCCGACACGAATTCCACCATGATGGGATGCTCGGCGCCATCATTCGTTCGGCCGTATTCCCTGTCCCGGGAGAGAATCCGGGGGAGGGCCCCGGCGACGGCCCCTGTGGACAAGCGGAAGTTCAAAAACCCGGGGCCCGCTACTTCAACGGCGACGACTCCGGCCCCGGCAAGGTCGAGTCGGTCGGCGATCTCCTGGGCAATGTCCCGTGGGGGCCTGCGGAGTCGGGAGGCGAGGGTGAGGGGGAGGTTCGTACCCCAGTCGCCATGGACCGGGTCACGGGGGCGTTCCAGATGGATGGCCGCATCGGAGACACCCATCTCCCGAAGGGTCCGTTCCAACCCCGATCTTATGAGCATGTCGGACATTGCGCCCTCACGACCCCTCTGACGAAGAGCCGCCAGCGGGGGGAGAAGTCGAGCCGGAGTCCTTGACCTTCGCTGAGGTAGACGGGGGCTCCCCCCGGGGCTCCCCCCCCTTCTCCGGCTTCTTGGCAGCTGCCTTTTCCGACACTGGGCCCGTTTCCTCTTTCGAGGCGTCCTTCTTGTAGGAATCGCTCCGATGGTCAGTTATGTAGAAACCGTCTCCCTTGAAGAGGAAACCAAGACCGCCGGAAATCTGCCGCTCGCTCTCTGCCCCGCACTCGGGACACTCTGCGCGAGGGTCTTCACTCATCTTCTGGAACAACTCGAAGTGGTGCCCCTTTGGGCACCTGTATTCATAGGTGGGCATGGCCAGAAAACCTCCGTTTCCCATCGGATTTCCAGAGAAAAAGCTAACCGGGGATGGGGTCCGGTGTCACCCTTGGTCGTAGCTACCCCATTCCTCCCGGAGCACATCGCTGATCTCCCCGAGGGTGGCCCGGTGCTTTGCGGCCTCGATCAAGGTTGGTAGAAGGTTCTCACCCGATCTTGCCGCAGATCGGATTCGCTCGAGGGAACTCCGGAGGGTGACCCCATCTCTTCCATCCTTCACTGATTGCAACCGGGCGTTCTGGTTCCTTTCCAGAGCCGCATAGTCGGGTTGGGGGATGGCAGACTCACCCCCCTCCTCTTCGAAGGCATTGACGCCCACCACCGTTCGGGCCCCGCTCTCGACCTGAAGCTGGAATCGATAGGCTGCTTTGTGAATCTCTTCCTTCATAAACTCCACCGACCGGGCTGCACCACCCATTTCCTGAATCTGACTCAGGTAGTCCACCGCCCCCGCCTCCACTGCGTCCGTCAGGGCCTCTACGTAGTAGCTGCCGGCAAGAGGGTCCACCGTACTGGTAACGCCTGACTCGAGGGCAAGGATCTGCTGGGTGCGAAGAGCCAGCAGAACGGACTCCTCCGAGGGTAGGGCCAGCGCTTCGTCATAGGCGTTGGTGTGCAGGGACTGAGTTCCTCCGAGAACGGCCGAAAGCGCTTGGAGGGTGACCCGGACCACGTTGTTCAACGGTTGTTGGGCGGTCAGGGTAGAGCCTCCGGTCTGGGTGTGGAAGCGGAGTCTGCACGCCGCGTCCGTCGCTCCATGGCGCTCCCGCATGAGTCGGGCCCAGAGACGGCGGGCTGCCCGGAACTTCGCCGCCTCCTCAAACACGTCGTTGTGGGCGGCGAAGAAGAAGGAGAGGCGGGGGGCGAAATCCTCCAGGACGAGTCCCGCTGCCAGAGCCCGCTCCACGTACTCCAGCCCATTGGCGAAGGTGAAGGCCAGCTCCTGCGGGGCGGTGGCTCCTGCTTCCCGCATGTGGTAGCCAGAGATGGAGATCGTGTTCCAGCTCGGGATCTCCTTTCCGCAGAAGGCCATGACATCGGAGATGAGCCGAAGGCTGGGCTCCACCGGATAAATGTATGTCCCTCTGGCGATATACTCCTTCAGGACATCGTTTTGAACGGTGCCCTGCAGCTTTTCCCTTGGGATGCCCCGGTCGTCGGCCAGGGCGACGTAGAATGCCAAGAGGATGGCCGCCGTGGCGTTGATGGTCATGGATGTGGATACCTCGCCCAGCGGAATTCCCTGGAAGAGGATCGCAAGATCATCCAGGGAATCGATGGCCACCCCCACCCGGCCGACCTCGCCGACGGCCATGGGATGGTCCGAGTCGTACCCCATCTGCGTGGGGAGATCGAAAGCGACCGAAAGGCCAGTGGTTCCCTGCTCGAGGAGGTATCGGTACCGACGGTTCGTATCCTCGGCGGTCCCAAAGCCGGCGTACTGGCGCATGGTCCACAGGCGACCGCGGTACATGGTGGGGTGGACTCCCCGGGTGAAAGGGTATTCCCCGGGTTCTCCCAGCACTGGGCCTTCCCCGCTGGCCACATAAAGGGGTTCGACGGGAATCCCGCTGCCCGTGGTCCACCTCTGGCCGTCCCCCGGTGATGTCATCCGGCCGAGCCTTTTTTTTGAGGATCCTCGAACTCCACGAGTACCTGGTCTTTTTCAACGATCTGTCCAGCCTCTACAAGGACTCGGCTGATCCTTCCTCCTCTTTCACTCTTGAGCTCGTTTTCCATCTTCATGGCCTCGACGATAACGAGCCCCTGGCCCGGTTCTACCTCGTCTCCCTCCCCGGCCTCCACCTTGATCACGAGGCCGGGCATGGGGGCTCTGAGGGCTCTGGGCCCGAGATTTCCTTCCTTGACGCCCGTCATCTCTCTGATTGCCCGGGTCCTCTCATCGACCACCTGGGCCCGAAGTTGACGGCCGGACAGATGAAGGGTCCACTCCTCCGCGCCACTCCTGGTGGCGAGGATCCGGTGGGACGCCCCCCCCAAAAGGAGGGAGTGAACCTCCGTACCATCCATCTCTATCAGGTCGGCATCGACCTCCACTCCGTCCACCCGAATCCCCGTCGGCCCGAGCTCCACCTCCAACTCTCTTGCGCCGATCTTCACGAAATATCGCATTCGGTCTATTCCGAAATTCCCCTGAGGGTGACCACGGTCTCCACGTGCCCCGTTTGGGGAAAGAGGTCGAACGAGCGGACCCGCTCTACCTCATAGGCTTCACCCAGTCGCTTTAGGTCCCGGGCCAACGTGGCAGGGTCGCAACTCACGTAAATGATTCTCTCCGGGAACAGGCTGATCAGTGTGGCTGGGATCGTGTCGGCGAGGCCAGTTCGCGGCGGGTTGAGGATGGCCAGGTCTGCTGGGAGAAGGGCGCCCAACTCTTCCTCCACCAACCCTTTCACGATCCTGAAGTCATCACCGGAATGGCCTTGGGCCGCCAAGACCCCTGCAGGATCGATATCGATCCCGACTACGGCCCCTCCTTCGCGGGCAAGGGCCCGGCCGAGGGCACCCACTCCGCAATAGGCATCGATGATTCTTTTTCCACGGATGTCCCCGGCCTCACCCAGAACGTACTGGTGCAAGGCCTCCCCGGCGCTTCGGTTGACCTGGACAAAGCCCCCCCCATGGAGCTCGAGGAGCTCTTGGGCCCATGGGACGAGAAGAGTAGGATCCCCTGCCAGATGCCTTAGCTCTCCACCTTTATTCTCCCGCCAAACGGAGCTCAGCCCAGGGGTCTTCCCCATGAGGGATTGGGGATCTCCATCTCCCTTCCCTCCACGAACCAGAAGACCGACACCCTCCTGGCCTCCCCGCAAGGTCAGCCTGAGTTCTCTTCCCTCGGGGAGGAGGGAAGCGTTGGGTCCCCAGTTGGCCCGAAGGGTCTGCCATGTTTCTGAAAGGGGCTCTTCCGGAAGAAGACACTCCGAGCCGATGTCCAGGACCCTTCCCGGATGACCGAGCTCCCTGAACCCTGCCACGATCCTACCTCCCGGAAGGCGTCGAAGGGTGAAGGTCACCTTGTTGCGGTACCGGAACTCCTCCGGGGAGGGGACCACCTCCGGATCCTCCGTCTCCAGCCCAGCCAGGCGTCGGAGGGCATCCCCTACCATCCGGCCTTTCCAGAAGAGCTGCTCCGGGTAGTCCAGGTGCTGAATGGAGCACCCGTCGCAGCGGGAGTATCGAGGGCAAGGGGGAGGGCGGCGGCTGGGGCCTTCCACGATCCAGGCCAGAGCTTCGCCCCATGCCCAACGAGGTTTCTCCTTGAGGACCCTGATCAGAACCCGGTCCCCGGGAGCGGTCCGAGGGAGAAAGACCACCTTTCCGTCTGGGAGAGCCCCGACCCCGAGCCCCCCGGCACCGATACCATGAACAGCTACCTCCACGGCGGACCCCACCCCTTGGTGTCCATCTACCGGCGGCTCGAGAATGGCCATCCTGCCCTCCTCCATGCTGAGAGTCCTTTGGATTCTCCTTCGGCGGCAGGGGTGATTCGGAGACGGCTTCGTTGTTTCTCCTGGAGGAGGGCCGCAGCGGCTGCAGCCGCCTGGAGGAGGCTCTCCCCCGGATCACCCTCCATGAGACCGGGGTGCTCTTCCAGATATTGGATGGAGATGTTTCCATCCCGGAAATCCCTCTCGTCCATGACTCTCCGGTGGAACGGGACACTGGTTTCCACCCCCCGGATCACAATTTCATCCAGGGCCCTGGCCATCCTGCGAATGGCTGAACCCCGGGACGGAGCGTGGACAATGAGCTTCCCCAGCAGGGGGTCATAATGAAGGCCGACCTCGAATCCGTTGATGATTCCTCCGTCCCAGCGCACACCCGGCCCTCCAGGGAACCTCAGATAGTCGATTCGTCCGGTGGAGGGAAGGAATCCCCGGTGGGGGTCCTCGGAGGTGATCCGACATTCGATGGAGTGCCCGGTGGGGATGAGAGCTTCCTGTTTCAAGTTCAGGGGCTCTCCGGCCGCCACCCGCAGTTGGAGCTCGACCAGGTCGACACCATAGACGAGTTCCGTTACGGGATGCTCAACCTGCAGGCGGGTGTTCATCTCCAGGAAAAAGAACTCCCCGTCCTTGTAGAGAAACTCCACGGTGCCGGCCCCGACATAGTCCACGGCTTCGGCAGCCCGGACGGCCGCTGCCCCCATTTCTTGCCTGAGCTCCGGCGAAACGATGGAGGACGGGGCCTCTTCGATGAGCTTCTGGTGGCGCCGCTGAATGGAGCATTCCCTTTCCCCGAAGTGGATGACTCGGCCGAAACGATCCCCCATGACCTGGATCTCGATGTGTCGGGGGGCATCGAGGAATCGCTCGAGGTAAACCGAGCCGTCTCCAAAGGCCGCCCGCGCCTCCCTGCTGGCGGCCTCGAAGGCCTTGGCGAGATCGGCAGGACGCTGCACTATACGCATCCCCTTTCCACCACCACCTGCCGACGCTTTGAGGAGGACAGGGAATCCGATTTCCCTGGCCACCTCCAAAGCGTCATCCGGGCTGGGGACAGCCTCGGTGACTCCGGGCACGATGGGGACCCCTGCGGCTTGCATCCTTCGCCGGGCCTCCGTCTTGTCGCCCATGGCCTCAATGGTTTCCGGGGCAGGTCCCACGAAGACAAATCCGGCTTCCTGCACTGCCCTGGAAAACGGAGCCCTTTCCGCGAGAAACCCGTACCCCGGATGAATGGCCTGGACCCCGGCCCTTTGGGCCACTTCCAGTATGCGGTCGATGCGGAGGTAGCTTTCGGCCGAGGGCGGGGGCCCCACGCAGAAGGCTTCGTCCGCCTCGAGAACATGAAGGGATCTTCGGTCGGCCTCGGAGAATATCGCCACGGACCGGATGTCGAGCTCTCTACACGCCCGAATCACCCGGACGGCGATCTCACCACGGTTTGCAATAAGGAGACTGTCGAACACGCGGGTGGTCCCTCTCCTGGGGCTGCTGGGTCAAGAATGCAAACTTAAAAGGTAGATCGACTCGGGGAGGCGCCACAAGCAAGAGCGGCGGGTCGGGGGGGATCCCGGCCCGCCGGAGCTTGGAAAAGTGCATCGGCGATGGATTCGTGGCTCCCGCCCTTTACCGGATGGTTCCCTCCACCGTGAGCTCCCTCCCCTTCCGCATCAGAATGAACGAGACGGTTTCCTCGTCCTCATACGACCCGAGGATCCGCCGGACGTCACCCTGGTCTTCGACCGCTCTTCCATCGATGGACAAGATCACATCCCCGGGCAGAAGTCCGAGAGTGGACTCTTCATTCACGTCCAGGACCAACAGGCCCTTGTCGGTAGAGAAGTACTCGGACAAGCCCGGGTTCATCTCCGTCAGCCGGAGGCCGAACCCGGTCATCCCCCCCACGACGCTGTAAAGAAACGGGGTGTCGCCTCCCCCCAAAGCGTAACCCCGGATCGGGCTCCCCGGCAGAGATCGGAACCAGACGTTGGGTTCGCCCCTATTGAGTTCCCTCAGTTCGAGTTTCAGATCCTCGAG
>JBDRDQ010000297.1:0-5405 GCA_043820695.1 Gemmatimonadota bacterium
GACGATCCCATGATCGTAGCGGCTCGAGCAATCAACCCCTTGGCGGCCCAGGTGGCTGCTCGTGCCGCACCGTTGAACGCTGCCATTTCCGCCAACGCCGAGCTGGTGGGCCAGGCCATATTCGCTGCCTACGGCCATTCCCTGCCCCCGGACGCCACCTTCACCCTCCGCATCACCGACGGGGTGGTGAAGCGGTATCCCATGAACGGCACCTATGCCCCCTACAAGACCACCCTGTTCGGGCTCTATGCCCGGGCTGCTGAATTCGACAACGAGCCTCCCTGGCATCTGGCCCCGAGGTGGGTGGAGCGCCGGGACATGCTGGACCTATCCACTCCCCTCAACTTCGTCTCCACCAGCGACATCATCGGCGGAAATTCCGGTAGTCCGGTGATCAACAAGGACGCGGAGGTGGTGGGCCTCGTTTTCGACGGGAATATCCAGTTCCTGCCCAACCGCTTCATCTTCAATTCGGCCGTGGCCCGGACGGTGAGCGTCCACTCGGCGGGGATCATCGAGGCCTTGAGGAAGGTGTACGACGCCGGCTGGATCGCGGATGAGTTGCAGGGGCGGTGAACTGGGCGGCTGACTTCAGATAGGACGGCTCTACTTCGAATCCGGCCCCTCGCTGCAAGGTGCGGTGGGGGGCCACCGGATCCTGGGCACCGGAGCAGCCGGATCTTGGACGCCGGGAGCGGCCGTGGCCGCGAAACCGCCCCGCAGGTGTGTCACCGGACCACTGCTCGGAGGATGTAATCCTCGATCATGTCCGTGACGCCGAGTGGCCTCGATTCGTAGTAGCCCCCCGCGGTGAAGACGATGACCATTTCCAGGTCGGGAATCACGAACACGTCCTGGCCGCCCCATCCCGCAGCCCTGAAATACTCCACGGGCTCCCCCCGGAACTGAAGGCGGCCCAGCCACCAATTGTATCCGTACCCATACTCCGTCTGGTAGTTAGGGCCGAGGGGAACCGCCATCTCGACCGATTCGTCCACCCATTCTGGGGAGAGGATCCGCACACCGTTCCACACCCCTCCGTTCAGGTACAAAGCTCCTAGTTTAGCCATGTCCCGGGGCCGGAGTGAGGCGCCCCCAGAGGCGAACGTAACCTCCGGGGCCAATCCGAACCTTCTCCATTGGACGGTGTCGATCCCGAGGGGACCGAATAGATGCTCCCGGGCAAAGTCGATGAGAGTGGCCGAGGAGGATTCCCTCCGTACGATCTCCCCTACAAGGTTCGTATCCCCGCTGTTGTAGTGGAACTCCGCTCCGGGGGAGGTGACCACCGGCCGGGCCAGGAGGTACCGGACCGGGTCCTCGCTCGTGAACATCTGGTAGTGTGAGTCCCTGGAATTGTCGAAGCCATAGACGAACTCATTCCAGTCATAGCCGGAGGAAAAAGAGAGCATGTGCCTCAGGGTGACATGGCGGTTTTCTTCGGTCTTCAAGTCCTGGTGTTCGGGGAAATAGCGGAAGACCAACTCGTCCACCCCTTCGATAAAACCCAGCTCCAGGGCGATACCGGCCAGAGCCGAGGTGAGACTCTTCGATACCGATGCGACGTAGTGCAGCGTCTCCCGATCGAAGTCTCTTTGGATCGGGGTCAGCGATTCCGGCAACAGGTCCGTTCCGGGCCAATACGTCTCGAAGACCAGCATCTGGTCCTTCACGATCAGCAGGCTGTGGATCATGTGATGGTGGGTACCGTTGATCTGATCGAGGAGATTTCGAAGGGGACCGGCCTCCATTCCCACGCTTTCCAGGGAGGCAGTCTCCCAACCGTCCCCGGTTTGGAGCGGCTTCTGAAGGCCGTTTCCGGGTCCGGTGGGGGAATCGCATGCGGTGCAAAGGGAAAGAGCGAGGGCGATCAGGATCGCGGGTCCAGCAGTCCTCGGGATAATCCCTTCCACTTTCATTCGATCCTCCGGGAGCGCGATCGGCTGGGCGCCAACACCCAAAAGGGAATACGTCGGAACCGCAGGAAGCTGACACCTTGCCCGCCCGGTCGTCTCCCTCCGCCATCCATCTGCCCACTTCTCCATGCCACCTTCGGATCACACGAGATTTCTTGACATAGTCCGAAACATGACTAACTATATGGTCATGATTAACGTGAATGTGCATGAAGTGAAGGCAAAGCTCTCGGAATACCTGGCTCGGGTCGAGGCGGGGGAGGTCGTGATGATCTGTCGTCGGAACGTGCCCGTGGCAGAGCTTCGAGCTGTAGCCGGGCCTCCTGGTGGGGACCGCCCCCAAGGACTGGCCAAGGGCAGTTTCGAGGTTCCATCTTCCTTCTTCGATCCGCTTCCGGAGGGGGTCGTGAACGCTTTCCTTGGAGAGGGCGAAAGGCCAGGAGAATGAATGTCCTCCTGGACACTGTTGCCTTCCTGTGGTGGGTCACGGACGATCCGGCCCTCTCAGATCAAGCCACGGAGCTCATCCGGGACCCCTCCCGCCGAGTGTTCCTGAGTCCGGTTTCTGTGTGGGAGATCGTGGTGAAACACGCCCTTGGGAAGATGCCGTTGCCGGAAGACCCTACCACGCTGGTTCCCAGGCTTCGTTCCGACCACGGGTTCCAGGAACTGCAGTTGACCGAAGGAGCCGTTCTTCAACTCCAGAGGCTTCCGGCGCTACACAGGGACCCGTTCGGTCGGATGCTGTTGTGCCAGGCCATCGAACACGGCCTGATCCTGGTCACCCCCGACGAAGAGCTCCGGCGCTATCCAGTGCGGACGGCGTGGTAAGGGCTGGAACCTCCATAGCCTCTTCTCCGCCCCCTCCTCGTGCGACCCGATTGGCAAAACAGACTAGTCAGACTAGTTTGTAATATGATCCGATACTCTACGTACGATGCCAAGGCCCGGTTCTCCGAGGTTCTCCGCCTGGTGCGGGAAGGCCAGGCCGTGACCATCACCTACAGGGGGGAGCCAGTGGCCGAGATCCGCCCCATCGAAGAGCTGGAGGGTTCACCTCTGGACGGTCGCTTGCAGGAGTTGGGACGCCGGGGGGAGGTCGTCCGGGGAGAGCGACGGGGGAAACTGGAGACCCTGAGCCGGAAACCCGGGGCCCTTCAGCGATTCCTGGAGGAACGAGATCAATGACCCGGGCTTACGTGGACTCGTCCTGCCTGGTGGGTGTGGCGTTCGGAGAGGGGAAGGCGACCCGGTGGAGGAAGCGCCTCCTTGGCTTCCACCAACTGCTGAGCTCCAACCTCTTGGAGGCGGAGGTCCGGGCCGCGCTGCACCGGGAGAGCGTGGCGGGCGGAGACGACCTCCTCACCTGGGTGGACTGGGTGATGCCCTCGCGCCCTTTGTCGCGGGAAATCCGGGCGGTCCTTGACGCAGGTTACCTGCGGGGCGCCGACCTCTGGCACCTGGCAACGGCCCTCTACCTGGCTCCCGACCCCGGAGAGCTACCTTTCCTCACGCTGGATAAACGTCAGGGTGAGATCGCCCGAGTGTTGGGGTTCCCGGGCTAGGGGTTCGGTGGGGGCGGACGCTCAATAGTCTCTTCTCCGCCCCCTCCCATTTCCTCCGAATTCACCGCTCCCTTGACGGATTCGCCGGAATATCCCCCTCGCGCATGGCCGCGTGGTAAGCAAACGCCGCCAAGACGATGGCCGCCTGCTTGAGGTCCTCATCGGCGACTCGCTCGTGGAAGTCCATGTTGGTGTGGTGGGTCCTGACATCGTACTCGTGGTAGTCCTGAATGGCGTTGAATGCAGGGACTCCAACCTGATTGAAGGGCACGTGGTCGGTGCTTCCGATCCGGTCCATGACGTTTCGCAAAGCCCCGACCTCCTTCAGTGGCTCCAACCACGCATCGAAGACAGGCTTCATGGACTCATTCTCTTCCATGTACCACCCCAGGATCTTCCCGTAGCCCGGGTCGTTGTTGAAATAGACATGGAAATCTTCCCGGGCCTGGGTGTTTTCGTCCCCGGCCAGGTGACGTGTCACCCATTCCCGGGAACCCAGCAGTCCCTCTTCTTCCCCTCCCCATAGGGCCATCACGATGGTCCGGCGCGGTTGAACGCCCAACGCTTTCAAAATGCGCATGGCTTCCATGGTCGACGCGACGCCGTCGGCATTGTCCGAGCCCCCCGGGGAGGAGTGCCAGGAGTCCAGGTGGCCACCGATGAGCACGATCTCGTCGGCCACATCGGGATCGGTTCCGGGGATTTGGGCCAGGACGTTGTACCCATTCAGATCGTCGTCATGGTACTGGCTCTGGACCCGAACGCGAACCTTAACGTCCTCCCCCGCCTCCAGAAGCCGGACGATCATGTTGTAGTGCTCCGAGGCCATGACGATGGACGGGACAGCGTCGTCAGCGGTGTTTCGATTCCCCAGAACGAAGATCGTTCCGTGCTGGCCCTGGTTGGGTCGGAGCACGGCGGCCGCTCCGGCCTCTTGCAGGAGGGCATTCAAGTCCCTGGAGTCCATCACGCTCCGGGCTCGGAAGGACGGGGGTGCTCCGATACCCACCCTCTCGTCATAGGCAGCGGGCTGGAGGCGGTCCTCGGTGATGAACTCGGTTTGGGGAGGTGTGGTGAGGACCACAGCCCCTGCAAGCTGGGGCCGAAGCTGCTCCATCTCCTCGGCGGTTTTGTCTCCCACGTAGATAGGGGTCGTGAGGATGGCGCCTTTGGTGGATGGGGTCCAGGCCTCCGGATATCCGATGAGGGGGAAGTAGCGGGGCTCGGTCATCTCCAGCGTCAGGCCCTCGAGGGTCCACCCCCTTCCGAACTCCCAGGATTCCAAGTGTACGTTGTCCAGGCCCCAGTGGGTCAGCCGGTCTACAGCCCAGTCGGCCGACCGTTTGAAAGCGGGTGTCGCCGTGAGGCGGGGGCCGATGACGTTGGCGAGGTGGGTGTACATCTCCACCGCTTCGGATCGCTGAAGCCCTTCAGCGATGATTCGCCTGGTCATCTCCAGGTCGACAGCCTCCTGGGCATGGGCGCCCGCGTAGGGCCCGGGGAGCATGGAAACGATCAGAGGGAGAACCATCGAGGTGACCAGGGGACGGAACCGGCAAATCATGTGGGAACCCTCCGGAAAGGATGGGATCGGCTTAGGCACGGTCAGTGGATGAACTTTGTCTCCCGCGGCTCAGGATGCCAGGGGGGTCGGGTCCTATCGGGGTGGGTCCTGCCTGGGTGGGGGTCCGTGGTGGATCCAGTGTGGATCCGGTGTGGATCCGGTGTGTCGCCTTTCCTCTCAGGTTCTCACATGCCATCATAGCCAGCGCAGTTGCATTAGATCGCGCTTCGGTCGAACCGTTGCTTCGGCCGGACCGCTGTTTGGCCTGGACCGCTGTTTCTCGGGGAGTCCGGATGCACGAGCTGAAAGTTTCGGTGAAGAAGGTGATGGGGAGATGTACGGCGAATCCCCCGGTGAAGC
>JBDRDQ010000298.1:0-11251 GCA_043820695.1 Gemmatimonadota bacterium
TTCGAAAGCCCATGAAGCCGGGAACGGCCCCGACACCCAGATCCTGATCCCTCATGACACGCCGGACGGTGTTCTGGTCCGAGAGATCCCCTTCAATCGTAGCGATGTTTGGCACTCCCCCCAGGGAGTCGAGGGCCTCCGGTGTCCGGTCGACGACGGTGATTTGGAACTCCGAATCCCTCGCCAAATCCAGGGCCATGGCCCTGCCAACTCTGCCTGCTCCGAGTACGGCGACCTTCATAGCTCAGCGTCCTGTCGAAGTGGATGGGATAGTTCTGGCTGTCGTTAGAGCCACGGGAAGAAGCCCTGCGGCAACCAGGGCAATGGCTGCTCCGGTTGCGAAGGCTACGGGAGCGCCTTTCCAATGCCAGAGTACTCCGAAGAGAACGCTGGCGGGAAGGGCCCCGAGGCCTATTGCGAAATGGAACACGCCAAAGGCTCTGGCCCGAAGGTGGGACGGGGCGAGCTCGGCCACCAGGGTCGTTTCCGGTGATTCGGTGAGACCGTAGAAGAGGCCGTAGATACCGAAAAGCGCCCAAGCCTGCCAGGCCGTGTCGGCGATTCCGAACCCCGCGTAAACAGCTGCGTAAAGGATCCATCCTGCCAGGATCAGAGGGAGGGGCCTGAAGCGGTCGCACAAAATTCCCCCAGGAACGCTCCAGACCATCTTGCTCACATGGAAGGACCCCCAAAGGAGGGGGAGGACCACCACTGGTACACCGAGATCCTGAGCCCTGAGAATCAGGAAAGCGTCGGAGGCATTTCCCAGGGTGAAGAGAAGGAGCACGGCCAGGAAACCGGGAAATGAGGGGCCGAGGGACCTGAGGTCTGCCAGGGGTCGGTCCGGGTTTTCGGCAGGGCCGGGCTTCGCCGGGTTCTCTTCCGGAGCCACCTCCCGCACCCCCCGGATCAATACCAGGACGGTGAGAACCCCGGGGATTGCGGTGAGAGCGAAAACCAGGCGGATGTTTCCCGGGACCAGGAAAAGCAGGGCGGTTGCCAGAAGAGGTCCCAGCACGGAGCCGGCATGGTCGGCGGCCCTGTGTAACCCGAAGGCAGTGCCCTTCCGATCTGGAGGCACGGAGTCCACCAGGAGGGCGTCCCTGGGGGCAGATCGGACCCCCTTGCCCATCCGGTCCGTGAAACGGATCGCCAGCACGTGCCACGGTGCCGCTGCCAGAGCCAGGAAAGGCCGGGCCAGGGAGGCAAGGGAGTACCCCCCCACAACCAGAGCTTTCCGTCGACCGACCCGGTCCGAGAGAAAACCGCCCGCCAGCTTGGCCAGGGAGGCGGTGCTCTCAGCGATGCCTTCAACCATGCCCAGAAAGGCCGGTCCGGCCCCCAGGGTGCCCACTAGGAAGAGTGGAAGAAGGGGATAGGCCATTTCGCTGGCGGTGTCGTTCAGGAACGACGTCCCGGCCAGGGCCCCGACGTTGCCTTTCAGGAGGGCCCGAAGGCTCCCCTGGTCCGGCGTACCCTTATCGGCCGTCGGTCGCCTCCTCACCCTTTACGTACTTGTCGTACCATGCCAGATACTCCTTGTACCGATGGACGTTGTAGGAGGGTATGCGAAGGCCGTGGGGCTGGCCCGGGTACACGACCAACCGGGTATCGATGCCCCGTCGTTTGAGGGCCTGATACATCTGTTCGGAGTTCAGGATGGGCACGTTCCAGTCCGACTCGCCCCCCATGAAGAGGGTGGGTGTGGTGACCTTCCCAATGTCGTTCCAGGGCGAGAGGTCCTCCCAGAGTTGCCGGTTCTCCCACGGATTTCCCCACTCCCTCTCATTTCCTAACTGGTAGTGATCGTGGCCGAAGTTGGCCACCAGAAGGCCCATGCTGGCCCCGGAAATGGCTCCTTTGAACCGATCCGTTTTGGTGATGACATAGTTGGTCAGAATGCCGCCGTAGGACCAACCCCCGACTCCCAGCCGGTCCGGGTTAGCCCAGCCCTGGTCGATGACATAATCCACCCCGGCCATGACATCCGGGAAGTCGGGGATTCCCCATTTCTGCCAGAGCGCGAAGCCGAACTCTCGTCCATAACCCGAGGAGCCCCTGGGATTGGTGATGAGGACCAAGTACCCGTTCGCGGCCAGGATCTGTGCCTCGTTGTTGAAGCTTACCCCGTACATGCCGTTGGGGCCTCCGTGGATGCGGAGAAGGGTCGGGTATTTCTGCCCTTCCTCATAGCCTGGAGGGAAGAACACCCATCCCTCGATCTCCGTGCCATCCGCGGAGTTGAAGTGAAGGTTCCGCACCTGGGCCAGCTGGACTGCGGCCATCAAGGAGTCGTTCACGTGGGTGAGTTGGGTTCGCTCTCCCCCCCTTTGGATGAAGAGTTCCCCGGGGGTGTGATGGTCCGAGATGACGGTGGCCAGGAGACCATCGGGCCCAACCGAGAACCCTGAGGCCTGAATCTCCCCGTCGATGAGGCGCGTGACGGCTCCGGTCTCGACATCGACCCGGGCCACATGACCTTCCCCCTCGTCACTCACGGTCACCAGGATTCCGCGACCGTCCGAGCTGTACTCCAGGGAGCCCACATTCCTGTCCAGCGCCTCGGTGAGAACCCGCCGCTCCCCCGTACCGTCGCTTGCCCGGATGGCTAGGTGGGTGGTTTCGAAGGCCCCGAACCGGGGGTCGTTGATTCCTGTCGTATAGGCTATCCAGCTACCGTCAGGGGACCAGGTGGGGTCACCGTCACCCCCCTCATAGGTGGTGAGCCGGACGAGGGTGCCGCCCTTATCGGTGTTATTGGCGGACACAACCCAGATGTCGGAGTTGGAGTTCGCGTCGGGGTCCTCGGTTCGATTGCTGGCGAAGGCGACCTTGGACCCATCGGGGCTCCAGGCTGGGCTCCCCTCGTCCCATCGGCCGGAAGTGATCTGGGTGAGCCCCTTCGTCTTCACGTCGAAGACGTAGAGATGGGTCTTAAGGGTGTCGGTAAGGTAACCCCGGCCGTCCCGCTTGGTTTGGAGTCGGTCGAGGACCCAGGGATCCCTGACCCCGGAGCGCCCGTTTCCACCGCCAGCGGTCTCGGTAGTGTCGGCGTCCTGAATAGTGAGGAGGAGTTTGGACCCGTCCGGGGACCACTCGAAGCTTCCCACGCCCTGTTTGATGTCGGTAAGGGGTTGGGCCTCTCCGCCCCGGCGGTCCAGCATCCATATCTGGGATTTGGCGCCCTCGCCGCGGCTGGCGGTGAAGGAGAGGTGCTTTCCGTCCGGGCTCCACTTTGGGCCGGAGGCGGACTCGCCCGACATGCTCAGCGGAAGGGGATCTCCGCCACGGGTCGAGACCATCCAGATCTGCGTGGTCGATTCATCCTTCTCCAGGTTCGTGGTGCTAACGGTATAGGCCACCCATTCCCCGTCGGGACTCACCTCGGGACTCCCGACCCGTTTGATGGCGAATTGATCTTCGATGGCGAGAGGGCGGGGGGTCTGGGCCGCCGAGGGTTCCTGGGCCGTCAGCGGTGATAGGGCGATGGGGAACGTCACTACCCCCAGGAGGCCGGAAGAGAGGGCGACGCATATCCGGGCCATCCGCAGTGGAACTTTCGTTAGGCGCTTCATCCTTCACCTCCTTTTCCGTCCACCGGTGCATCGGCCTGCTTCACGTACTTCCCGTACCATGCCAGATACCTCTCAAAGCGGTCCACCTGGTAGGGGAGGGACAATCCATGACCCTGGCCCGGGTAGACCACCAATTGGGTTTCCTTGCCCATGCGTTTCAACGCTTGGTAGATCTGCTCTCCGTTGTTGATGGGCACGTTCCAGTCCTTCTCCCCGCCCATCACCAGGGTAGGTGTGGTGATCTTTTCGAGGTCGTTGAAGGGGCTGATGCGCTCCCAGGCCTCCCGGTTTTCCCAGGGAAGTCCAAGCTCGGTTTCCCACTCGAGTTGGTAATGGTCATGACCGTAGTTGGTCACATAGAGGAATTCGCTGGCACCGGTTATGGCGCCCTTGAATCGGTCCGTCTTGGTGATGACATGGTCCGTGAGGATACCGCCGTAGGACCAACCTCCCACACCCAGGCGATCCTGGTCGGCCCAGCCCCGTTGGACGGCGAAGTCCACCCCGGCCATGACGTCATCGTAGTCCTTGTTCCCCCAGTCCGCCCAGATCGCCCTGCAGAAATCCTGTCCGTATCCCGAGGAACCTCTGGGGTTCACCGTCACCACCACGTACCCGTTGGCGGCGAAGAGTTGGGCTTCGAACTCGAAAGAGAGGGAGTATTGGGCCACCGGGCCGCCGTGGATCCAAAGGATCGCAGGGTATTTGAGCCCCTCTTCATAGCCTGGCGGGAGGTAGAAGATGCCCTCCACTTCGGTGCCGTCGGCGGAGGGAAAGGTGGCATTGACCACCTCAGCCAGGCCGATGCCTTCCATGAACCCCTCGTTCACCTTTGTGAGTTGAGTCAGTCCACCATCGGCCTTCACGGCGAAGATCTCTCCTGGAAGGTCGGTTCGGGACACGGAAACGAAGACTTCATCATTCGGGCCCAGGTCGAAACCGCCGGCGCTGAGAAAACCCGAGACGGGACGATCGATGCGGCCGGTCCGGATATTGACTCGCCCAACGTGCTCTTCCGCGGAGTCCTCTATGCCGATGAAGATGTGCCGACCGTCGGCGCTGAACCGGGGAGAGCTCACGTTCCGGTCCATCTCTCCGGTGAGAATCCGGAGCTCCCCGCTGCCGTCGGAGCTGGCCATGGCCAGGTCGTTCGTCTCGTACCACATGAGCTCCGGCTCATCCAGGGTGAGGTAGGCGATCCACTCACCGTCAGGGCTCCAGACGGGGCTCGAGTCGGAGCCGGGGTTTGTGGTGATCTGAAGGAGGTTTGCTCCTTTGTCGGTGTTCGCCGCGTCCACCACCCAGATATCGGAATTGTCATTTCCGTCGGGGTTTTCCGTTCGGTTGGCCACAAAGGCCACCCTGGTCCCGTCGGCGCTCCAGGCCGGGGATCCGGCGTCGAAGTCTCCGGAAGTGATCTGGGTGGTCGTTTGGGTGGTGAGGTCGAAGACGTAGAGGTGAGTGTGTTGGTTACCGGTGATATATCCGACGTAGTCCCGCTTGAATTGGAGGCGATCGATCTCCCAGGGGGGCGTCGCCTTCGGTTTCTCATGGGCCGGGAGTGTGTCGATGGGGTCCGGGTCCCGGATGGAAAGGAGGAGCTTGGATCCGTCAGGGGACCACTCATATCCGTTGATCCCCCATTTCTCCTTGGTGAGCTGCTGGCCCTCCCCCATGCGTCGGTCCATGACCCAGAGTTGGGTGTGGGCGCTATCTCCTCGGGAGGCCGTGAAGGAGAGGTACTTTCCGTCCGGACTCCAGTCGGGGCTGGAGGCCGAGTATCCCTCGGCAGTCATGGGGATGGGGTCACCCCCGCCGGAGGGGACCATCCAGACGCGGGTGCCCGATTCCCCGGGCTCCAGCGAAGGGGTGCTCACTGTGTAGGCCACCCACTCCCCGTCGGGGCTCACCTTCGGGCTCCCTACTCTCTGAATCTTGGTCAGGTCGTCGATCTGGAGGGGGCGGGCCTGCTGCCCTGCGGATCCTTCCTGGGCGAGGACGGGAAAGACCGGGTTGAAGAGGAGGAGAAGGGCCAGAACCCCTGGAGCCCAAATTGGGGGGGGGCGTCTTACTCCCGCCCGTTGTGTCCGTGAATCGATCATGATGGGCCTCCAAAATTACGATGAGGAGAATCCGCAAAGGGATTCCAGTTAGCCGCTTGATGACGGGCGCTACCGGTGTCCGGAATGACGGAGTCCACCCCTGCCGGTTTGGGGGCTGATTCAGAGCACATGCTGCCAGGAGTGGAGTTCCCAACCTCACGACCGGAAGCTGTCTTCCTCAAGGACTCTGTCGAGGGTGGAGATCAGACGGTCTGCGTCGGTTGTGGTAAATACCAATGGTGGTTTGATCTTCAGGACATTGTCGTCGGGTCCGTCGGTGGAGAGGAGAAGCCGTTGTTCCCGGAGGCGTTCCTTGACCTGGCATGCCTTGCCCGGAGCAGGCTCCCGGCGGCCACGGTCCTCCACCAGTTCCACCCCGATGAAAAGGCCGAGGCCTCGGACATCGCCGATGAGGCGGTGCCGGCCCTTCAGCTCACGGAGGCCCGCCAACAGATGTTCTCCCACCCGTCGCGCGTTTTCCTGGAGTCCTTCCTCCTCGATGACGTCCAGGACAGCCAAAGCAATGGCGCACGAAACAGGGTTTCCGCCGAAGGTATTGAAGTATTCCATTCCGGTTGTGAATGACTTGGCGATCTCACGGGTCGTGACCACGGCCGCCATGGGATGGCCGTTGGCCATGGGCTTGCCGAGGGTCAGGATGTCCGGGACCACTCCCTGGGTTTCGAACCCCCAGAAGTGGGTTCCTACCCGCCCGAAACCCACCTGCACTTCATCGGCGACGCAGACGCCCCCTGCCTCCCGCACATGCTCGAAGGTCTTCGCCATGTATCCGTCCGGGAGGACGATCTGGCCGCCACACCCCAGTAGAGACTCGCAGAAGAATGCAGCCGGTTCCCGGCCTTTGGCCCTCATTCCGGCCAGGATCTCCTGCACATGGCCGGCATACCTGAGGCCCAGTTCATCGGCGGGAAGGTACTCCGTCGGGTTTTCGGGCTCGCCACCCGGCGAAGCGCCTTGGCCCGGGCCCTCTTCGTCCAACTCCCTGAACCGCCCCCGATAGGGGTCTGGCATGAGGGTTTTGTGGACCCATGATCGGGGTCCCTCCCCTCCCGGCCGGTCGAACTTGTAAGGACTCAGATCCACCATGGCAGAGGTATTTCCATGGTAGGCCCCGTCCACGACCAGAACGTCTTTCCGTTTGGCGTGGGCCCGCGCCATCCGGAGGGCCAGCTCGTTTGCCTCACTTCCCGTGCAGGTGAAATAGACCACCGAGAGGGGTTTGGGCAGGGTCGCCAACAGCCGTTCGGCGTAGTCCACCAAAAGGTCATGCAGGTACCGGGTGTTGGTGTTCAGCAGAGCCATCTGCTTCTGGCCGGCCTCTACCACCCGGGGGTGACTGTGCCCCACGTGAGGGACGTTGTTGACGCAATCCAGGTAGGTCTGGCCCTCGTCGTCGAAGAGGAATTGGCCCGAACCCCGCACGATTTTCAGGGGGTCCTTATAGGCAATGCTCAAACTGGGGCCAAGGTGCTTCCTCCTTGCTTCGAGAAGCCGTTCCCTGGAGTGGCCCCCGGCTCCGGACAAGGGGGCTCCTGACGGCCGCCCGGCCTCAGCCGGACCCGGGAAAGGAATCCGGGTCCCAGTCTTTTTCAGGCCCAGGGATTTCGCCCTGTCCGGGACTCGCAGGATGAGGTTCGGATCCGGGGAAAGGGACTTCCACAGCTTTCTCTGGGAGGGGAGGGCCACCCCCGGAAAGGTGCCTTCCATCCCCAACCGGTCGGTGATGACCTGGAAATGGAGATGGGGAGCCCAGTTGCCGTTGACAGGGGGGCTGCCTATGCGAGCGAAGGCCTCTCCTCTGGGAACGGGCTGACCGGGGTAGAGTTGGGAGGTGACCTCCTCGGCCAGATGCCCATAGAGGGTCCAAAACCGAAGCCCCCCTCCCATCTCCACCGCCGCTTGGTGTTCCAGGATCACGGTGGGCCCATAGTCCAGGGTCCCGGTGTTGTTGGCGACCGAGTGGACCACGGCGTCGAAGGGCGCAAGAACCTGTGATCCGGCTTCCACGAAGAGATCGATTCCCAGGTGGACCGTGCGCCATTCCGGTGGATCGTGCCCTGGAGCCCTGAAAATATCTGCGGTGTACCATGTCCGGACCTCGTCGTACCGACCCACCCCTACCTCCGCCTTGGCCGTCTTCATCGTTCGGAACAGGAGGTCGGTCCACCGTTCCACGTCCTTCGGGTCCGGTGGCTGGGGTAACTCGACCGAGTCCCCGGAGAGGTCGAACACGTGGACGGGCGTTCGGGTCAGGTCCAGGGGAGCGGGGCGCCCGGCATCATGGTCGAAAGGAGGTCCGGGTTCCTTTCCGATCACAGGGGAAGCTTCTCCTCCATGGGCTTCCATCCAGGCCACGATCCGTCCACTGGACGGCACCGGATCCAAGCCGCAGGCCTCCCGGAAGAGAAGGTGGGGTAAGTCCAGGATTTCACCGTCCAGTCGTTTCAGGAGATCCCAAGCGGGGGCCTCACTTACCGTCAGGTACTCGTCTTCCGGTTCGCGTCGCTTCTGCTGTGCGGAAATCGCAACGCTGGTGCAAAGGCGAAGACCCATCAGCGGGAAGAGAGCTGCGATCTCAGCCTCGCGAAGAGGAAGAGCCCGATGGAACCCATTCACGATGTGGGAGGCGGCGGTGAGCGGGTTTCCTCTTCCCAGCATGGCATAACATCCGGCGATTGCGACCTCTCCCGCTGTGTAGCTCCGGACTGCATCGCCAAAGTCGACAAGGCCGGACACCTTCCTAGCCCCGGGGTCCGCTCCAGGCGCCAGTTCGTTAACCAGCACGTTGTGGTCGTTGGCATCTGAGTGGATCACGCTCAATCGGAGTTCAGACACGAGGGGCCTTAGCCGCTCCAAGAACCGCCTGGCCATCCTTTCCAGGAGGTCTCTCCGACCTGGGTCGGGCACGTATTCCAGGTGACCCCGAATCACTGCATCGGCTCGTTTAAGGTCCCATTTGAGTTCCCGATCCTGAGCCGGGTGGGAGAAATCCTCTAAGGCCCGGCCCATCCCGCCCAGGAATGCCCCGAGACTCTGGAGGAGGGCCGGGCGCTGGGGGTTCACCTGGCGAAGCTGCACTCCGGGAACCCAGGTGAGCAGGCGGGTGAGGAATACCGAGCCGTCCTCGCCCGTCACGGCTACCACTTCCTTTCCGTCCTTGGCGAAGAGGAGCTTGGACAAGGGGAAACCGGCCCGGGCCAGGTGCTCCAGCATTCGGTTCTGAAGGTCCAGGACCTGAGGATTCTCTTCTGTCTGGGATAGCTTCAGGACGAACTTCCGGCCGGTCTCTTCATCCGTGAGGACGAAGTTCTGATCTCGATCCGATGGGAGCGAACCGGCCTTGGTGGCCGAAACCCCGAAATGGCTCTCCGCGATCCGAAGGGCCTGGTCCGG
The DNA here is from genome assembly GCA_043820695.1 of Gemmatimonadota bacterium. Classification (GTDB taxonomy): domain Bacteria; phylum Gemmatimonadota; class Gemmatimonadetes; order Longimicrobiales; family Gaopeijiaceae; genus JABDNZ01. The sequence continues at coordinate 9,092 of JBDRDQ010000298.1, forward strand.
AGAGAAATCAGGGCGCGTCTTGGAATCGTTTTGCATAAGTCGGATAGGTCGGATGAGTCGGATCGGACAGGGTCTTTCCAAGGCCCTGGCGCTGCGCAAATGCTAGACTCCCAGTAGGTTTAACGCTAGAGAACCCTCTGCCGTGCCTGCCTAAGGAGCCTTACCATGAGTAACGTCGATCGGGACGGATCTCCAACCCTTGATCCCACATCTGACCGGAAGGGAGCCTCCTCTCCACTCTCCAGACGCCAGTTCCTTGGAACCGGCGCGGTGGCCGGAGGGGCTCTGGTTTTGGGGGGGGTCGAGGGCTGTTCTCAACCCGACGGGGCCGGAAGGGGGGATGCCGGCGGCCTTGAGTCCACAGGCCCAGGCGCCGGGCAGCCATGGCCCGTGTCTTCTTTCGAGCTGGAAGGGGTGTCCATCACCGACCTTCACGCCGGTATGGTGGCCGGGCGCTGGACTGCCCGGGACATCACCGAAGCCTATCTCAATCGTATTGAAGAAATCGACCGAAGGGGTCCCACCCTTCGAAGCGTCATCGAGACGAACCCCGAGGCGCTGGAGATCGCTGAGGGTCTGGACCGGGAAATGGCGGCGGGGCAGGTGAGAGGGCCCCTTCACGGGATCCCCATTCTCCTGAAGGACAACGTCGCCACCCACGACCGTATGACCACCACCGCGGGCTCCTACGCTCTGGAGGGGTCGATCCCGCCGGCCGACTCAGGAGTGGCCCGAAAACTCCGGGAGGCGGGCGCGATACTCCTCGGGAAGACGAACCTCAGCGAGTGGGCCAACTTCCGGTCCTCACGATCTTCCTCCGGCTGGAGTGGACGGGGTGGGCAGTGCAGGAACCCCTACGTGTTGGACCGGAACCCTTGCGGGTCCAGCTCGGGGTCCGGAGCTGCGGCCTCGGCGAGTCTCTGCGCAGCCGCCATCGGCACAGAAACCAACGGGTCCATCGTCTGCCCCGCCAACGCCAGTGGTGTTGTGGGAATCAAACCCACGGTTGGGCTGGTCAGCCGTAGCCGCATCATCCCCATTTCCCATACCCAGGATACGGCGGGCCCCATGGCCCGAACCGTGAGGGATGCCGCGCTGGTACTGGGGGCGCTGGCCGGTGTGGATCCGGAAGACCCTGCGACGACAGCCGGGGCCGAACGGACCGAGAGGGATTACACCCAATACCTGGATCCGAGCGGTCTGAGTGGTGCCCGCATCGGGGTGGCCACCCAGTATTCCGAGGGTCACGAAAGGGTCGAGGAGCTCTTCCAGGCGGCGCTGGAGGTGATGAGGGGAGCTGGAGCCGCCGTGGTGGAGATTCCGGAGGTCGACGCCTGGAGGCGTATGGGACGTCCCTCGGGCACCCTCATGCGCTACGAGTTCAAGGCGGACCTGAATGCGTACCTGGCGGGTTTGGGGCCAGATGCCCCGGTGAAGAGCCTGGAGGAGATCATCGCCTTCAATGAGGCCAATGCCGACCTAGAGCTACCCTACTTCATGCAGGAGATCATGCTCGAGGCCCAGGAACTCGGCCCCCTCTCCGAATCGGGTTACCAGGAGGCCCTGGCGGAGGCCATGCGCCTCTCAAGGGACGAGGGAATCGACAAGGTCATGGAGGAGCACGGCTTGGACGCGATCGTGGCCCCCACGGGAAGCCCGGCGTGGACCACGGACCTCATCAATGGGGACCGCTACCACATGGGAAGCTCCAGTCCTGCGGCTATTTCAGGCTACCCGAACATCACCGTTCCCATGGGTTTCTTCACGGAGCTTCCGGTGAACATCAGCATCTGGGGAAGGGCCTGGAGTGAGCCTGAGTTGCTCCGTATCGCCTTCGCCTACGAACAGCTGACCCAACACCGGAGGGCGCCGAAGTTAATCCCGACGTTGGACCTCTAACCGGGGAAGGGGCGGGAGGGGCGGCCCAATGACGGGGACGCTCCTCTCTGCGCTACTCGTAACGGATGGCCACCACCGGGATCTGCATTGCCTCGACGTAGTTCTCGCCCACCCAGTTGAATCGGCGGATGGGGGAAAGCTGCCCCTCCTGGATCGGAAGATTCTCCACATAGACCGGGTCGTTGGAGTTCCATCTCACTACGTTCGACGGTCTCGCGGGTTGGCTCGTAGAATCGGGATAGCCCATTGCCGCTCGGCTCG
>JBDRDQ010000299.1:0-2364 GCA_043820695.1 Gemmatimonadota bacterium
CCACCACCCCCACCAGGAGGTCGTAGAGCCACTGGGCCTGGGTCCCCTCCTCGAAGGTCACGTGGATCGATCCGCGCATCCCCCGAAAGAACTCGAGGACGACCTGCTCTTCGGTGGGAAAGATGCTCCGGGCGAGGATCCGTCCGCTTTCTTCCCGGACCGAGGCTACCGTCATTGCTTGGTGAACGTCCAAAGCCACATACTTCGTTGTGCGTTTCATGAGAGCCGCTCCTGGTGGGGATTCATGGGCGTTTCGCAACTCCATGGTACCCACAAGGGGCGTGCTCTCAATATCCGTTAGAAGAAACGCTAAACGACCATGAACAGGACGAGGAATAGGATCCGCTCTTCTCCACGTGCATTTCCATGGAGCTGACTCAATGAGGAATCCTCTCGGCACCATCAAGAATTCTTGCTGCTTCTTTGGCCTTCCTCTCTTCGCCGCAGCATGCACCGACGTCGGTCCACCGGCTTCGTTCTCGGTCCGCGACAGCGCCGGAGTCCGAATCGTGGAGAGCCACAGCCCTGAATGGGATCCGGATGGAGGATGGGCCGTGTCGGGAGAGCCAGTACTCCAGCTTGGTGAGAGGGATGGAGAGGAAGACCTCCAATTCTTCAACGTCACCGGCGGGGTCCGCCTTTCAGACGGCAGGATCGCTATCCTCAACTCTGGGTCAAAGACGGTCCGGGTTATTGGAAAGGATGGTGGTTTCATCACCGAGTTCGGTGGCTCGGGTGATGGTCCTGGAGAGTTCAGAACCCTGGGCTCCATCCACTGCCTTCCCGGAGACACATTGCTCATCTGGGATGGCAGGCGTCCGGGCTTCTCCCTTTTCACTTCCTCGGGAGAGTTCATTCAATTCCAGCGCCTCACTCCTCCAGGTACCGAACAGCTATCGGGAGCGGAGCCCCTTCCGGACGGTCGCCTGGTGGTGAAGACCTATGCCAGCCCAATAACCCAGAGCGATGACCGTGGCGTGGGTATCCATAGGGACCTGGCTCCTCTTTTCTTGTTTGGCCGTAGCGGCGAGTTGCTTGATACCATCGGCGTGTTTCCGAGTACTGAGACGGCAATCATGAAGGTGGCGGGTCACAGTTTGGTCGGGGCGGCACCGTTCCCCAAAAGCACGTGGATCGACGTGAGAGGGAGTTCGGTCTACGTGGGGACCGCCAACACGATGGAGGTGTCAGTCTTCAGTCCCGAAGGAGTGGTGGAGGCAGTTTTCCGCCACCCGGAGGCAAATTTGGTTGTGACGCAGGAGGACCGGGATTGGTATGCGAGCCGCATGACCGAAATGGCCAGCACTCCGCAAGAGGAGCAAATGCTGGGGCCACTTCTGGAGGCTTTGGTTTTCCCGGAAACCAGACCGGCCTTTTCCGACCTGAGGTTGGGCGGCACCGGTTCGATCTGGCTCAGGACCGGCCGCCATTTTCCTCCATTTGCACCGTCCAACGAGTGGACGGTCTTTTCAGAGGAGGGTGTGCTCCTTGGCACGCTCTCCTTGCCGGGACGGTTTGAGGTCCTTGAGTTTGGCGGGGACTACGTTCTCGGTGTGTGGAAGGACGATATGGATGTGGAGTTCGTTCGCCTGTATTCGCTAGAGAATCGGGCGGAAAGCTAGATGCTGAGTCCCGCGGTGACCTCCTGCAGGGAGGTTCGCATTTCTTCTAACATCGGTCATGCCGCATGCTCACTTCGTTCGCGGCCCTTCGCCGGGGACCTTTCGGAGCGTAGCCGCGGTTGAAAAGAAAGGCGGCTCCGGGTCCCGGCCTCCGGCCGGTCCGGCAGCCCGCGAGGCGTTATCGGGCGGCGGTGAATTTCATAGGTTGTCATACTGCTTTGGTCGGTGGAGGATCTACAAAACTATGCTTTCGGAAGAAGGAGACCTCGCCGCGCGTCATCACCGTCCTAGACCGGGGGGCGGCAGGAGAGGGTTCGCCCAAAGTCGGAGAGTGGGAGCCTGGGTGGGTATTGTAGTTGGATCTCTCTTGTGCGGTCTAACCATCACCGTCAGTTGTTCGTCCCCGACTGAACCAAAGGGGCAGCCCACCCTTCTCGTCGAGAATCCCCTCTGTGACTCCTCGGGGTGCAAGTCAGTGCAGATTAGAGCATTCGTGTGGGCATTCCAGGTCCCTCAGCCTGCATTTGGCCTCAAGGCGATCGCGGCCATCGATGGCCCAAGCCTTTGCATCGAATTCCCACCCAAGTGGGAACTCACCGTTACGGGCCCTGATGAGGAAGGCGTTGAGCAGACCAATGTTACCGTATGGACCCCCAATGATCCGATCTACATTACGGCGGTGGACCGCAACGACACTTTCGTATTCCTCGGCGCGACAGAGAGTTTCTCCCCGGCAGACGAG
>JBDRDQ010000300.1:0-2048 GCA_043820695.1 Gemmatimonadota bacterium
GCTGGAGGACTTCGAAAAACCCCGAATCCACCCCGGATGGGCAGGCGTCGCCCCGGACAGCTCCAAGGTTGTTTTCAGCAAGGAGTGCAACCTCTACAGCATCGGCTGGGACGATTACATGAAGTTCGTCGAGGCCCGTCATGAGAAAGAGGGAGAAGCGGCGGACTCGGCGGAGATGAAAGTGGAGGTCGAGGAGACCCAACTGACCACAGACGGCGAGAAGGACTACTGCTACGGCTCCGCAGGACGCGGGGAAAACGACGAAGAGAACAAGAAGGAATGGAGCAAAAGGCAAGGGGCGGGCGTCATCTGGTCTCATGACTCTGAGTATTTCGCCATGACCCGGCAGGATCAGCGGGAGGTCGGGGACCTTTGGGTCGTCCATGCCGTCGGAAACAAGCGGCCGATTCTCGAGACCTACAAATACGCCATGCCCGGAGAAGAGAATGTCGGGATCATGGAGCTCCTGGTCTACGACTTTCAGGCTCAGGAGATGAAGAAGATCGACGATGCCCCGTGGAAGGATCAGCGGATGGGTCTTTTCTCCGATCCGACCCCCCGGGGCGACCGTTTCGCCGCTCGAAGCGGAGAGGTTAACGAGCCCTCCATCAGGAAGTGGCTCTCACCAAACTCCAATGAGCTGTACTTCTATCGGCGGAGCAGGGATCAGCACAGGGTGGACGTCCTAGTGGCCGACCCGGCCACCGGCGAAGTGAAGGTCGTCATCGAGGAGAGGCTCAACACCTACGTTGAACACGAATCCCCCCGTCGCCTCGACAACGGGGACCTGATCTGGTGGTCGGAGAGGGACGGCTGGGCCCACCTCTATCGTTATGGCGCCGATGGGACCCTGAAATCCCGCCTCACCGAGGGGCCATGGCACGTTTCCGGGGTCACGGGTGTGGACGAGGAAAGGGGCTTGGTCTTTTTCGGCGCGAACGCCCGGGAAAAGGGGGAGGACCCCTACTACAACCACATCTACCGGGTGGGGCTGGACGGGAGTGGAATCACCCTGCTGAACCCCGGTGACTTCGACCACCGCTCCTCGTTGAATGAGAAAAACCGGTTCTTCGTCGACAACTTCTCCCGGGTGAACACGGTTCCGGCCGCGGCATTGTTCAACTCCGCCGGCCAGAAGACCATGGAGCTGGAGGAGGCAGACTTCTCCGCACTGGAGGCCGCCGGATACGAGTTCCCTGAGCCCTATCAGGTGAAAGCCGCCGACGGGATCACCGACATCTACGGGGTCATGTACAAACCCTTCGATTTCGACCCCCGCAAGAAGTACCCCATCGTGACCTACGTCTATCCGGGACCCCAAACCGAGTCGGTGGCCAAGGCCTGGTCCAGCAGTTCCAGCGAGGTGGCGCTGGCTCAGATGGGATTCATCGTCATCACCATCGGGAACCGGGGAGGTCATCCGGACCGCTCGAAGTGGTATCATAACTACGGGTACGGGAACCTGAGGGACTACGGGCTGGCCGATAAGAAGGTGGGAATCGAGCAGCTGGCTGACCGTCACGACTTCATCGACATCGAACGGGTCGGGATCTACGGCCACTCCGGTGGAGGCTTCATGTCCACCGCGGCCATGCTGGTCTATCCGGATTTCTTCAAGGTCGCCGTCTCCTCCTCAGGCAACCACAACAACGACGTCTACAACCTGAACTGGTCCGAGAAGCACGACGGCGTAAAGGAGGTGGAGGGCAAGGACGATGAGATCACCTTCGAATACGACATCGACAAGAACTCGGAGTTGGCTAAGAATCTGAAAGGCCATCTCCTTCTGACGACGGGGGACGTGGACAACAACGTCCACCATGCCGGCACCTTCCGCATGGCCGATGCTCTGATCAAGGCCAACAAACGATTCGACCTGTTCGTATTCCCCGGCCAGCGCCACGGCTACGGGAACATGGGCGACTACTGGTTCTGGCTACGGGCGGAGTACTTCGCGAAGCATCTCCTGGGAGATGCGCGAACCGCCGCCGACATCGTGGAACTGAACAACGAGAAGGAGCAGTCCGGCGGGAGATAGGCGGGGGAAG
>JBDRDQ010000301.1:0-3352 GCA_043820695.1 Gemmatimonadota bacterium
GTGAACGGGGCTGGAGGAGTCATCATGCCCCAGCTCCTGCAAGCGTTGGGGTGTCAGGTCGTCGGCATCCATACCGAGCCCCACGGTCGGTTCCCGAGGGATCCGGAGCCTACAGCGAGGAACCTGGCCGGTTTGGGCGACGCGGTTCGTGCGGCCGGGGCCGATCTGGGCATGGCGGTGGATCCCGATGTCGACCGCCTAGCTCTGGTGGATGGGGAGGGGGAGCCCCTGGGGGAGGATCTCACCTTGGCCCTTGCCTCGGCTGTGGTGCTGGGGAGGAACCCAGGTGTGGTTGTGACGAATCTCTCCACGAGCCAGGTAGTGGAAGACGTGGCCCGAGCCTTCGGTGGCTCGGTACTCCGGACCCCGGTAGGTGAGATCAATGTTGCTCGGAAAATGCAAGATGCGGGAGCCGTTGTGGGTGGGGAGGGGAACGGGGGTGTGATCCTCCCGAGCCTCCACTTCACCCGGGATGCACCCCTGGGAGCAGCCCTAATCCTGCAGCACCTATTGGATCACGGTGGGGGCTTGAGGGCAGCTGCCGACCGGTGGCCCGCGTACGCTATCAAGAAACAGAAAATCACCTTTCCCGGGGACGCGCTGACTGGAGCCTACCGGGCGCTCCTGAATGACCTGTCCCCTCCGGATCGGGATGAAACGGATGGGCTTCGACTGACCTGGCCTGAGGAACGGGTTTGGCTCCATGTCCGCCCCTCGGGAACCGAGCCGGTGGTTCGCCTCATCGCAGAGGCACCGTCCGAAAAGGAAGTGGACGCCCTCATGACGAGGGCGTTTGAGATCCTGGACGGCGTGGCGTGAATGCCCCACCGTTCATAAGTACAGTTTCTCGACCAAAACCATGAGAAGCATATGTGTGGAATCGTAGGATATCTGGGGCCCCAGGACGCCGCCCCTGTCCTCCTGGAAGGGCTGCGACGCCTGGAATATCGGGGCTACGACTCGGCTGGGATCAGTGTCATCTCCGAGGAGGGCGTACTGATCACCCTGAAGAAGCCGGGAAAAATCTCGGTTCTGGAGGAGGCGATGACAGAGGCCCCCCTCCGGGGGAGATGTGGAATCGCCCATACTCGGTGGGCCACCCACGGGGCGCCGACCGAGGTTAATGCACACCCCCACCTCAGCACAGACGGGGATATCGCCCTGGTCCACAACGGGATCATCGAAAACGCCGATGAGCTCCGCGAGGACCTCCAGGAGCTAGGGTACGAATTTCGGAGTGAGACCGACACCGAGGTCATCATCCACCTCATCGATGAGGCCTTCAAGGGAAACCAGAAGTTGGAGGACGCCGTGGCAGCGGCCCTCCTTCAGGTAGAGGGGGCGTATGGAATCGCCGTGGTGAGCAGTCGTGACCCCGGTAAAATCGTGGCCGCTCGGCACGGGAGCCCGCTCCTGCTGGGAATCGGGAAGAGTGGTGAATACCTGGTGGGTTCGGACGCCTCGGCACTGGTCACCCATACCCGGAACGTGGTCTACCTGGACGACGGGGACGTGGCAGTCCTGAACGGGGACGGGTATTCGACCTTCCATCTGGAGCGGGGGGTCGTGACCCGACCCATTCAACGGATCACATGGGAGTTGGGTGCCGTCGAAAAGGAAGGCTTCGAGCATTTCATGCTCAAGGAGATCTTCGAGCAGCCCTCCTCTCTGCGAGACGTCCTTAGAGGCCGTCTCCTTCCCGAGGAAGGGTCGGCCAGGTTGGGTGGCGTCACGGTTTCCGACCTCGAGCTTCTCAGGATCAAGAGGATCATCATTACCGCGTGCGGAACCTCCTGGCATTCTGCCCTTTTGGGAGAGTACATGCTGGAGGATCTGGCCCGGGTTCCGGTGGAGGTGGAGTACGCCTCTGAGTTCAGGTACAAGAGCCCCCTGGTGGATGAGACCACCCTGGTCATCGCCATCAGCCAGTCCGGGGAAACGGCGGACACTCTGGCTGCCCTCAGGGAAGGCAAACGACGAGGCGCCCCCACGATGGGCATCGTGAACACCGTGGGTTCCACCATCGCCCGGGAAACGGATTTTGGAATTTACCTCCATGCCGGGCCGGAGATCGGGGTGGCTTCCACAAAAGCCTTTACCAGCCAGGTCGTGGCGCTGGCCCTGTTCTCCCTCTATCTGGGCCGAAGGCGGGGGCTCTCCCTCGAGGCCGGGCATCGGCTGGTGCGGGCTTTGTCAGCTCTTCCGAATCAGGTGGAGCGGGTTCTGGCATTGGACGGTGAGATCCGTGCCCTGGCAGAGAAGTACATGGACTGCAGGAACTTCCTCTATCTGGGTCGGGGATACCAGTTCCCGGTGGCTCTCGAGGGGGCCCTCAAGCTGAAGGAAGTGAGCTACATCCATGCCGAGGGCTACCCGGCGGCGGAGATGAAGCACGGCCCCATCGCACTTATCGACGACGACATGCCGGTGGTGGTCCTGGCCCCGTCCGACCCGATCTATTCGAAGGTCCTCTCCAACATCGAGGAGGTTCGGGCCAGGCATGGGCGGGTGATCGCAGTGGTCACGGATGGGAACAACGATATCCATGACAAAGTCGACCACGTAATCTCAGTGCCCAGCAGCCTTCCACAGGTGCAACCGATCCTCACGAGTATTCCTCTTCAACTCCTGGCCTACCACATGGCAGTTTTGCGTGGGTGCGACGTGGACCAGCCCCGGAACCTGGCCAAGTCCGTGACGGTGGAATGAGGGTCGTACTTCAGCGGGTGTCCAGGGCCAGCGTATCGATCTCTGGTGAAACGGTGGGGGAGATCGCGGGTGGGTTGGTCTTGTTGGTGGGTTTCACGGAGGGAGACCATGGGGACACCCTCCGGTGGATGGCCGAGAAGGTCCTCGGGCTGAGGGTCTTTTCGGACGACGAGGGGAAGATGAACCTCTCCCTGGAGGAGGTCGGAGGGGAGCTCCTCGTGATCAGCCAATTCACCCTCTACGGGGACACCAGAAAGGGTCGCCGCCCGAGCTTCGTTCATGCGGCGCCCCCCGAGGTGGCGGTTCCCCTCTACGAGCGATTCTTGGAGCTTCTTGAAGAGGCGGCGCCAGGAAAGGTTGAGAGCGGTGAGTTCGGGGCCATGATGGATGTGGCGCTGGTGAATGCCGGTCCGGTGACTCTGGTGCTCGAGCGGTGACCAGCCCCGGGGCAACCCCGATCCTTATCCTAGCTTCCGCATCCCCCCGTAGAGCGGAGCTTCTCCCCGTCTCGGCCTCGCCTTCGACGTCGTTCCCCCGGATATCCCGGAAGTCGGGTTGGAAGGCGAGAGTCCGGCCGCGCACGCTGAACGGCTTTCACGGGAGAAAGCCTTGAAGGTTTCGGAGGCTTACCCCGGCCGGTTGG
>JBDRDQ010000302.1:0-6873 GCA_043820695.1 Gemmatimonadota bacterium
ACCCGCCAGGCCAGCTTCGATCGGTCGACGGAAAAAGCCCAAGCCAAGAGGCCCAGAAGGATCATCCCCAGAAGGGATCGGAGCCGGGGGAGGAGAGGGGTATCCAAGCCCCCGGACCCTTGCTCCCGGAGGTTGGTCTGGGCAGGCTGCTGAAAGGAACTCTCCAGCCCCACCGAAGCCGTCGCAACCTCAGGCCCGGGGGCTCCGACCGGCACGCCGTCCGGGGAACGTTCCAGCGAAGCCGCCAGGGCCCCGGCGCCCAGCAGTAGGGCTGCAACCGCCCAGAGGGCGATCAGGGGGAAGGAGGGTCGCTTCATGTCAAAATGCCTCCGGCTTTGGAATTACGCGGGTCCTGGTTTTCGCTGAACGTGCTGGAAAGGCCTGTCCAACTGGGAATGGCCGGTCCAATATGTTCGGCACCCCTCTGCCTTACCACCACCCCCCTCCCTTGAGCTCCCTTCGGGAAACCCGTATCCCAGATCGTTTGGCACGCACCAGCACTCGGTTCTGAAAGAGTTTTACCAGGGCCACCCCTGCCGCAAACCCTCCGATGTGAGCCCAAAAGGCGACTCCTCCACCACCTCCGGACAGCTCCATGTTGGAGAACGCCACCTGGAGGGAAAACCAGTAGAGAAGGAAGAACCACGCTGGAATAGGGAATACCCGGATGAGGATGATGATGATGAAGAGGGTGTAAACCCGGGCCTTCGGGTAGAGAACCAGATAGGCCCCCATGATAGCACTGATCGCCCCGGAGGCTCCAACCATGGGAATGGGCGAAGCTGGATCCGCTGCGATATGGCTGCCACTGGCTGCCAGTCCGGTTAAGAGATAAAAAGCCAGGAATCGTCCATGCCCCATGGAGTCTTCCACGTTGTTCCCGAAGATCCAAAGGAACCAGAGGTTTCCGATCAGATGCATCCAGCTCCCATGGAGGAACATGGATGTGATCATGGTAGGCCAGGTAAGGCCCCCCAGCCGGCAGGGCGTTCCTCCAGGATAAAGAAGCTCCCCCGCCAGCTGTCCCGTGATCTCGGCCGGGATGGTTCCAAGGGCGCAAACCGAAGCGGTCAAGGCCGGGTCGGAGAACCCGCCACCCTGAGCCAGGATCCACACTCCGATACAGATTCCCATGATCAGCAGCGTGACCAGGGGAAGGATCTCGGTCGGGTTGTCGTCGTAGAGGGGAAACATGGGCCCTCAGCCGGGAAGCGATGGAGAGGACAGGATAGGAAGGGCCCTCTCTTCAGGCCAGTCCGGCCCTTTCTGTGTCCCTCGTCCTTTCTGTGTCCCTCGTCTGTGGCCCTCGGGGATTCTGTCTCCACCCCAGCCTCTCCACTCCCTGCCATACCGGCGGAGGAAGAGGAAAAACCGGCCAATTTGGCGCGAAAAAACGCCAACAATCCCTGTTTTCTCCGGCATAGAGGTTGCTTCCGACACTTGGGAATGGAGATACGGGCCTCAAAGTGGGGGCCAGCCCAGAGTTTCAAACAAACAGCGGCAAGGAGCAGTTATGGGCAAAGTAATCGGGATCGACCTGGGAACCACGAATTCGGTCGTGGCGGTCATGGAGGGTGGGGAGCCCGTCGTGATCCCAAACTCCGAGGGCGGAAGAACCACACCCTCCGTGGTGGCATTCACCAAGGACAACGAGCGTCTCGTGGGTCAGGTGGCCCGACGGCAGGCCATCACGAACCCCAGGAACACGGTCTTTTCCATCAAGCGCTTCATGGGTCGGAAGGCTTCGGAGGTTACCCATGAAAAGAAGCTGGTCCCGTACGAGGTGACCGCCGATGGGCAGGACCGGGTGCAGGTGAACCTTCCCAACGCTGGGAAGGCCTTCACCCCCCCCGAAATCTCGGCCATGATCCTCCAAAAAATGAAACAGACGGCGGAGGACTACCTGGGCACGCCAGTGACCCAAGCGGTGGTGACGGTTCCCGCATATTTCAACGATGCCCAACGCCAAGCTACCAAGGACGCCGGGAAGATCTCCGGGCTGGAGGTCCTCCGTATCATCAACGAACCGACGGCCGCAGCTCTCGCTTACGGCTTGGAAAGGAAGGAAGACCAGAAGATCGCCGTCTTCGACCTGGGTGGAGGAACGTACGACATCTCCATCCTGGAGCTCGGTGAGGGCGTCTTTGAGGTGAAGTCCACCAACGGGGACACCCACCTCGGTGGAGACGACCTCGATCAACGGGTCATCGAGTGGCTGGTGGCCGAGTTCAAGAAGGACCAGGGAATCGACCTCTCCCAGGACGCCATGGCCCTCCAGCGCCTCAAGGAAGCCGCCGAGAAGGCCAAGATGGAGCTGTCCAGCACCATGCAGACTGACCTCAACCTCCCGTTCATCACGGCCACCCAGGAGGGTCCGAAGCATCTGAACTATTCCCTGAGCCGCTCCAAGCTGGAGCAGCTGGTGGACAGCGAGATGCAGCGCCTGATACCACCCATGGAGCAGGCTCTGAAGGATGCCGGACTGAAGAAGGAGGAGATCGACGAGGTGGTTCTGGTGGGTGGGTCGACCCGGATGCCCAAGGTCCAGGAGATCGTCAAGGAGTTCTTCGGAAAGGACCCCCACAAGGGTGTGAACCCGGACGAGGTCGTGGCTATCGGCGCCGCCATCCAGGGCGGAGTCCTGTCCGGTGAGGTCACGGACGTCCTCTTGCTGGACGTGACCCCTCTCTCCCTGGGCATCGAAACCTTGGGTGGGGTCATGACCACCCTCATCGAGAGAAACACCACTATCCCCACCAAGAAAGCGGAGGTCTTCTCCACGGCTGAGGACAACCAGACCACGGTGGAGATCCACGTGCTCCAGGGTGAGCGGAAGATGGCTCTGGACAACAAGACCATCGGGAAATTCCAGCTCACCGGCATCCCGCCGGCTCCCAGGGGAATGCCCCAGGTCGAGGTCACGTTCGATATCGACGCCAACGGTATTCTCCACGTATCGGCCAAGGACCGGACCACGGGTAAAGAACAGAAGATCCGGATCGAAGCCTCCAGTGGCCTCTCCGACCATGAGATCGAGAAGATGGTGAAGGACGCTGAGGCCCACTCCACCGAGGACGAGGAGCGGAGGGCAAAGGTGGAGGCCAGGAACCATCTGGACTCCCTGGTCTATCAGGTGGAAAAGGACTCGGGCGAGTGGGGCGACAAGGTCTCCGAGGGGACTCAGCAGCGTCTGAAGGACGCGGTGGCAAAAGCCAAGGACGCCTTGAAGGGCGATGATACCGGAACCATCAACCAGGCCCGGGACGAGCTGATGCAGGCCTTCAGCGCAGCAGGCCAGGAGATGTACCAAGCCCAGGCAGCCAGCCCCGGGGCGACTGGGGAAGACGCGCCCGACATGGAAGGCATGGGCACGCAGGGCGGGACGGTGGATGAGGAAGCACCGAAGGTAGACGAAGAGGTGGTGGAGGCCGACTACGAGATCGTTGACGAAGGAAAATAAGGCCATCCCTGCCGATTCAGGGGGTGGTCGGCCAGACAACGGCCGGCCACCCCGCTATCATCCAAACAGAATGCCGGGGCATTTGTTGAACACCATCTGTTGCCTAAGGGAGTATGTCCATGTTTGACCCGTTACGGGCGAAGGCTCGAATCATTTTCACGATAGCTTTGGGATTTCTGGGAGGGTTGGCGCTGGCTTCGGGGTTGGGTTGGACCGGCCCGACGTATGCCATGCCCGCCTTGGCCACAGCCCCCCAAGTCAGTCAAGAGGCCGTCGGCACTGCACTTGCCCTCAGTGAGGCCTTTGCCAATGCCGCCGAGGCCGTCACACCCGCCGTGGTCCGGATCGAGGCAACATCCACTCGGAGGGTACCGGCCCGGAACGTGCCCATTCCTGAGGAGTTCCGGCAATTCTTTGACATGCCTGAATCAGGGGAGCCCCAGGATCGGCCCGTACAGGGTGGGGGATCGGGCTTCATCGTCTCCGAAGACGGTTATATCCTCACGAATGACCATGTGGTGGCGGACGCCAACGAGATTCGGGTCTACCTCACTGATGGCCGGTACTTCATCGCCACTCTGGTGGGAACTGATCCCACCACCGACGTGGCGGTGGTGAAGATCGACGTGGATGGCCTTCCATTCCTGAGCCTCGGAAGCTCCGATCGGCTCAGGGTCGGAGAATGGGTCCTCGCCATCGGGAACCCAGGGTTTGGAGGGGGCGCCGGCTCTGCCGATGCGTTGGATTACACCGTGACGGCGGGAATCGTCAGCGCGAAGGGGAGGCCCTTGCAGCTCCTCCAATCGGAACTCCGGCAGAACCCCAACTTCGGGGCGAATGCCGGATTCGCCATCGAGGATTACATCCAGACCGACGCCGTCATCAACCGAGGGAATTCAGGTGGGCCCATGGTGAACATCCTGGGTCAGGTCGTGGGGATCAACTCGGCGATTTTCTCCCCCAGCGGCACATACGTGGGCTACGGATTCGCCATCCCGATCGATCTTGCCGCCCGGGTCATGGAGGACCTCATCGAGTACGGAAGTGTTCGGAGGGCATGGCTCGGGGTCGAGATGGTCGAAATCGCCCCTGAGGATCAGGAATACTACAACCTTCCCGAGGTAGCTGGGGTTCTGGTGCAGAGGGCCACGGAGGGCGGTCCGGCTGAGCGGGCGGGCCTTCGACAGGGCGACGTCCTCTATTCGGTAGATGGGAAGGTGGTCCGGAGTCCCAACGGACTGCAGAACTTCATCGCCCAGATGCGCCCCGGCGCCGAGGTCACACTGCGAATTTATCGGGAACGATCGGCCCGAGACTATCAGGTCCGGCTGGGTGAGGCGCCTTTCAACAACACCGAAAGGCCCGCTCCCGAGGCCCAGGCCCCGGCCGCAGAGGAGAAGTTGGGGATAGGGGTGCAGGAGCTTACTCCCGAGCTTGCTGAGCGCTTGGGGTATGAGGAATCCGGCGGTGTGGTCATTACCCAGGTAACTCCGTTGGGGCCGGCCTCCCGGCGAGGCGTCGGCTTTGGAGAGAAGATCTTGCAGATCAACGGTGAGCCCGTAGCCGCTCCCGACGACGTCGGCAGGATTCTCCGGGGGATTGGGGCGGGGGAGGTGGTTTCCCTGCGGCTTGGATCCCCCGACGGGACCAGCCGGATCGTGAATGTGAGGGCGGGCCGGTAGAAGCCCGGCTCGGTTGCAGCTGCACCGCCCGCCCCGGAATACCCGCCGGGGCGGGCGCTTCATTCCAGCCTCAAAATCCCCCTTATTGATGCACCCTTCACCCGTGTTATCTTTGGTTTATGCGACTTTTCGCACCATCAGGAGCGGAAGTGGCGGAACTGGTAGACGCGCGAGATTTAGGATCTCGTGGCTTAGGCCGTGGGGGTTCGAGTCCCCCCTTTCGCATTTAGGTCGTTAGCACCTTCATCATCTTTGAGACGAGTTGGGAATGGCCATAGATCCTTCGAACCTCCGCATCGACCTCGACGAGCAGGACGCCTGGAGGCGCCGCATCACGGTTACGGTCCCAGCGGGCTCGGTTCAGACCGAGCGTAGCAAGATCATCCAGAAGCTGGGAGGCAAGCTGAAGCTCCCCGGTTTTCGCAAGGGTAAGATCCCCGCAAACATCGTGGAACAGCAGTTCGGCCAAGCCCTGGACAAGGAGGTTCTCGACAAGGTCATCGGAGAGGCCTACCGGGTGGCGCTTCAGACTCAAGCGCTGGAGCCCATCTCGGAAGGACATGTGGAGGACCTTCAATACAAGCCTAGGGAAGACCTGACCTTCTCCATCTCCTTCGATGTCCAACCCGTCATCGACCTGGAACGTTTGGGCGGCTTCACGATCACCCGTCCGAAAGTCGAAGTGGTGGACGAGGAGCTGAACCGGGTCTTGGAACGCCTCCGGGACCAGGCCGGCGTTTGGAACCCCATGGAGGACGGGGCGGTCGAGGATGGCAATCTGGTGACGCTGGAGATTCAGCGATTGGAGGACGGTGAGCCTGCAGGCGAGACCCGGCCCTACGAGATCGTGCTGGGAGAGGGTGAGGCGATTCCTGAGGTCGAGGACGCCGTCCGCACTCTGTCCTTGGGTGAGGCGGGTGAGTTCACCGTCACCTTCCCAGAGGACTTTCCGGATGAGGAGCGCAGGGGCGAAAAGCAGCATCTCCGGATTTCCCTTCAGGGCAGGAAGGTCAAGGAACTCCCTGAGCTGGACGGTGATTTTGCCCGGTCCATGGGTGACTTCGAGGACGTAGATGCCTTAAAGGCCAGGATCATGGAGGATCTGCAGAGGGAGGCGGAGGATCAGGCTGAGTCGGTGGTCCGGTCCCAACTGGTGGAAAACGTCCTGGAGGCCAACCCCTTCCAGGTCCCTCGGTCCATGGCAGAGCGTTACATGGACTCGGTCTTGGGCGACACCACCAAGTTGAATCCTGAAGTCCTCGCAGAAACCAAGGAAAGGCTTCGCCCGGAGGCAGAGAAGGCCGTGAGGAGGATCCTCGTCTTGGACCGGGTGGCTGAACTCCAGAGTCTGAGGGCCACCGAGGACGAGGTGGACGCCCGGGTCCAGGAGATCGCTGAGAAGAATGACGCGAAGCCGGCCCAGGTGTACGCCAATCTGCAGAAGGCCGGGAGCCTGGATGCGCTGGAGCGGGAGATCACCGACCGAAAGGTCTTCGACTTCCTCAAGGGCGAATCCACCATCAATCAGGAATAGAAGGAGAAACCGAGAGAGCGATGTCCATTTACCCACCGTACGTCATCGAACGAACCAGCCGGGGTGAGCGCAGCTACGACATCTTCAGCCGCCTTCTCATGGACCGCATCGTCTTTTTGGGAAGCGCTGTGGACGATAACGTCGCCAACATCATCATCGCCCAGCTCCTCTTTCTGGACGCCGAAGACCCCGAACGG
>JBDRDQ010000303.1:0-2980 GCA_043820695.1 Gemmatimonadota bacterium
TATCCCCGGTATCCACGACGAAGGTCATCTGGTTGCCGTCGACCAAGATGTCCGTGACCTGCCCGGGTCCCATATCGCTGTTGACGGATCCTGTGTAGGCGCCAGAAGTCCCTTCAATTGTGAGGGTGGCGCCGATGTCCATCCCCTCCGCAGTGACCATGCAGTCATAGGTGCCCACCGGATCGAGCTCCGGAGGTGGTGTTGGCTCTGGGGCAGCGCCCCCGGACATGCCCCCGGAACAGGCAGCGACGAAAAGGGCCAACGGCAGGGCGGTCATGAGCCGGTTCATCTGTGAACTCCCAGCTTGAGGTTGCGGGCCTTACCACGAACGCGCCATCAACTTCTCCCCCTGCGCGGGGGTGCTCGTGAAGCCTTTCTCAGATTGACGTTAAAGAAATAGGCCATGGGAGATCGGCGAACAAGAGAGGGGCCCTCCGGCGCTATCGCCCGCAGACTTTACATTGGTATTCTTCGGGGCATCTTGATTCCCGGGCCTCTGATGGAGAAGAACCTTGGGAGTTTCAGTCGAGTTGGAGTTCGACCGCCCTGACCGGACCTATCGAACCGGGGAGGCCATAAGGGGTCACCTTCACGTCAACACAAGGGGTGGAGGGAGGGTCAGCGAGATTCGGCCGACTCACTCCTGGGAAACTCGTGGCCTTGGGAACATAGACCATGGCATCCCCACGCCCATTCCCCTCGTCGCCGGCGCCCTGCCCACGGATTCGACCTTCACTCTCCCCTTCGAATTCACCGCTCCAAAGGGGCCCCTCTCCTACCGCGGACAGGCCTTGGAGGTGGTGCATTATCTGGAGTTGGAGGCTGAGGTCGCAGGAGGGCGAGACCTTCTTCTGATCGAGGAGTACATCGTCGTCCCAGGCCCTCTTCTGGGGCCACCTCCCACCCACCTGAGCCGACGTCACCTCTCATTCGGTGAAACACTGGTCCATGGAAAGGGGCCACCAAGCCGTTCCCAGATCGGCAGGTCGATCCTCTCCCCCTTCCTCAAGCGCAAGGTGGCTGAGCTGAGGCTGGGATCGGTCAAGGCCCACTTGAGCTCCCAGGTGGGGGTGCCCGGAGACAATCTGGACGTGGAGATTCGGATCACCCCCAAGAAGCCCACGCCGGTAAACGGAGCTTCCATCGAACTCCGCGCACTAGAACTCTGTTCGTCCGGGACGGTATCCCAGACCAACCGCATCACCAAACGATATCCAGTCTATTCCAAGGTCACCCCCATCCCCATCCCGAGCCCCAGGACCTTGGGGCCGGAGTCCCTTTCCAGGTTCAGGGTCTCGGCTTTGATTCCAGACAAAGGTCTCTACAGCTTCGTCTTGGAAGAAAACGCTCTGGCCTGGGAAGCGGTGGTGCGGGTCGACGTCCCACTCTGGCCTGATTGGGAAAGGGTCTTCCCCCTGCTGGTCTGGCCAGCGGAGGGACAGGGGGAGGAGCGTCGGGTTGCGGAGGAGCCCCAAATCCGGCAGGAAGCGGAAATCGTGGAGGAGCTCGAAGTCGCGGAAGAACTTGAAGTCAGTGTGGAACCGGAAGCTCCCGATGAGCCGGCGGATCGACCCTCTGCAACAACCCCCGAATCCACCGACTCCACCCCTACCCTTGCCGAATCGGTCCGTGCCATCCGGGCGGAGGAGATCTTCGGAGGGAACCGGAATCGCCTCATCAAGAGCCTTCTCGGGAAGCTGGTCTCCTTCGATCTCACGGTAGCACGCGTGGAGCGGACCTTCGCCATGTTTTCAGATGCGGCCTATCGGAATGGACGTACGCTGACCGGAACGGTCCCGGAATCCGGGATGGAGGTTCGCGTCTGGTTTCCCGAGGCCCAGAACGACTTGATGGATCCTCTTGAGACCGGATCGATCTATCCCATCACAGGGACAGTGGCGGAACTCGATCGCCTCAACTCGCGCCCAACCATCCGAGCCGAAGTCCCTCCAGCTGAGGCCACGGAGCAGGGCTGACTACCACTGCCTACAAGCCTTGATGATGGCCCTTTCGGCCTTCCCTGGGTCGTTGATAATGGTGAAGAACTCCTCCAGATAACCAACGGCAGATTCCACATTTTGTTTCGACAAACCCAATTGGTTCCGAGCCAGGCTCAGGATGGCATCCTGCTCCCGCCTAAACCGACCGAATAGCTCTTCGTAGTCGATTCCCGGCAAACAGGCGCCCCAGTACAACCGTTCTCTCACCGATTCGTGGAAGGGCTCCGTCATGGGATTCGGCCCTGCATAGGGAGCATCCACCAGCCCCGTCCAGTCGAAGTCATATGGAATGGGGAAGTACTCGAAGTCCTTCTGAAGTATCACGACGTTGTGGCTGGTTCCCGTTCCCCAATCCACATTTCCAACCATGAACTGAAACAGATACATCATGCCCAACTGGTCCTGTACAAAGTCGCTGGGATTGGCCGAAGGAGGCTCGATCATCCGGCCACCCAGGCGGTCAGCCATGGCGTCCTCCTCTTCAAGGAGGAAGGCCATCCGTGTAACCGGATCGGCTTTCCCGCTGGTGTCGATGTAGGTGACCTTGGCCAGTTGCACCCTGAGGCTCAGATCGGTGAGTCGATTGTAGATCCGGTAGGCCAGATACTCCTCCAGGAGGTTCTGTTCATACCGGTCCGAGTCCCGGCAGTGTGTCACAAGCTTCAGCTTGTCCTGACCGTCCAGAACGGTCCCCTGAGGACTGGTTTCGGGGAGGTTCAGGCGAAGGGGTGGATCGGGACAGATACGTCTCTGCAACCGAAATATCCCCCTGGTCTTCACCTGCATCGGGATTTCCACCGGCCCTCCATCCAACCCTCTGATGAGAATCTGGGCTGGACGGTCCTCGGTCTCCTGGCTGCGGTCCTTCCCTAGCGCATCGAAGTCGGCGGCCAGGACGAACTCCAGTGGAACGTCGGTCGTGAAGAGCTCTGCGATGGATTGGGAAGCCTCGCTTAAGACGGGTGCCATATCAGCGAGAT
>JBDRDQ010000304.1:0-2875 GCA_043820695.1 Gemmatimonadota bacterium
CATCCAGAATGTCGGGCTGTTTCCGAAGAACTTCGAGAGACGCAGCGCCGTGGGGGGCAGCCAGGCCGAACCCGTGGTGAACCGGGTGGTACGGGACTGGGGCACCGACACCATCACCATGATCGTGGGCCGGACTCTGCCGCCGGGGGGCGGTGGGAGGTAACCCCAATGGGTAAGAATCCCGCTCCGGCGCGGCCACGTGATTGTCACTGCCGGAATGGAGAGAGCGCCTCGCTGATCGTTTAACCTGTCCCGGCGGGCTGTATTCCTGCGAGCACGTGCTCCTCCGCCCGCTGGGTCTCATACAGGTCCCATGCGAGTTGGGCATTCATCCAGAATGTCGGGCTGTTTCCGAAGAACTTCGAGAGACGCAGCGCCGTGCTCGGCGTCATGGCCCTGCGGCCGTGGATGACGTCATTCACCCGCTGGAAGGGTACTTGGATGCGGCGAGCCAACTCCGACTGGCTAATGCCGAGATCCTCGACAAACTCCTTCAAAAACTCTCCAGGGCGCGTGGGCGCCCGATGGGTCGGAATGCGTACCATGTCACTCCACCCCCCGTTGCTCTGGTGTGGGCAGGGAGGCGAGTCCGCCTTCCCCAGCTTTTTAGGACAGGCCTTCCGAGCGTTCTTCGTCTCGAGCCCGTTGAAGACGTCTTCAGTACCGTTGTTCCGGAAGCTGCGGATCATATCTCTTCCTCGCAGGCAGTTTTCGAAGATTGATACGCATCACGTGATAGCACAAGAGGCATGATAGATGATGAATCGAACCCGTGCCGGTACATATCTGAGGTGGTCGGCCCGATAGATCGTATCCTGATGCTCGATGGATGTCCCGATCCAGATGTGGTGGGGAAGGGCGCCGGATGGAAAGAGATCGGGGGTCCGCAAGTTTGGTTGGCAAGGGATCGTGGTTTTTCTTGCCCCCACTTTTTCGCCCCACCATCGCCAGAGCCTTTGACACGGTGTTGCACTATCCAAAGTTCCAGCCTTATATTTTGATAGGAGACCCCGCAATCCAAAGTTCTGAGGAGAGAATGACCAACCGCGCAGGGCGGTTCGTTCGGCAGCAGGGAGGGGCTGAAGGGTATTCGGCCTTTATTCCTGCCGCACTTCCCCCGAAGCCGCTCGTGATTCTCCAAGGGGAGATGGCCCGGCTTCACGAGGCCGCAGCCCTGGCTCTCGGGAAGTTGGGCGGCACATCGGGTCGGCTGAATCCCGAGCGACTCTTGTACATGTACGTCCGGAAGGAGGCTGTCCTCACCAGCCAGATCGAGGGTACTCAGTCCACTCTCTCGGACCTCCTGCGTTACGAGAATGCAGGTGCTCCCGGAACCCCTGTCGGTGACGTGCGTGAGGTCTCTCGCTATGTGGATGCCCTCTTCTACGCTCTGGACCAGATCAGGACCGGGTCGCTCCCCCTTTCGCTTCGGCTCCTCAAGGAGATCCACCGAATTCTCTTGGCGGGCGGGCGGGGAGGCACCCAGGCGCTCGGAGAATTCAGGCGGAGTCAGAATTGGGTCGGAGGGACCCGGCCCGGGAACGCCACCTACGTTCCCTCGCCGCCTCATGAGGTCTTGCCGGCACTCGGCAACCTCGAGAAGTATATCCACGATGCGTTCGGCCCCACGCCTGCCTTGCTGAAAGCGGGAATTGCTCACGCTCAGTTCGAGACCATCCATCCCTTTCTGGATGGCAACGGCCGGATCGGAAGGCTCCTGATCAGCCTCATGCTCGTGGCGGACGGTACCCTGACGCATCCTTTCTTCTACATCAGTCTCTATTTCAAGAGGAATCGAGCGGACTACTACGACGCCCTCCAGCGCATCCGAACCCACGGCGACTGGGAGGGGTGGCTACGGTTCTTCCTCATCGGTGTTGAGGCCGTTGCGAATGAGGCAACCGGCACCGCCGAAGCCCTCTTCAACCTCTTTGCCGCCGACCGCGCCAGGGTGGAAAGCCTGGGTCGTGCGGCACCCTCTGCATTGAAGGTCTATGACTATCTGCGAGACAGGATCATCGTCTCCCCAACTCGGACGGCCGAGATACTTGGCCTTACCTGGCCAACGGTTCAGGCGGCCATCGAGCGCCTCGAAGCCCTCGGCATCGCCCGGGAAGTGACCGGAAAGAAACGCGACCGGATCTATGCGTACGAGAGGCAGCTGAGGGTGTTGGATGAGGGGGCAGATGCGGATCTCCGTGGCGGAAGCTAAAAGGGCCTCGGACCTGAAACGATCACGTTTCGCCTGCGCTTCGCTCGGCGGTCTCGCGGGCGGGCCTCAAGGCGCGCACAGCGCGTTCGCCTCAGTGGCCGCTCGGCTCCGCGGAAACGTCTTGCCCCTGTGCAGCGACGGCCTGACCAAGCATGTCTCCGACGAACGCATCCGGAAACCGAACCATTCGTTACCTGGGGGAAGGCAACGGAGAGGCTATTTCTTCAACGCCTCTAACGCCTTCTCAATGTCTGGCCTGACATCGGCAGCGTCCTGTGTTGCAGTCGTCCACACTATCCCGAGATCGACGGTGAAATAGTCATGGATGAGCTTATGGCGGAGCCCGGTGATCTCCTTCCACGGGACCTCGGGATAGGACCGGGAAAGGTCCGGAGAAACCCGGCCAGCGGCCTCCCCTATGATCTCGAGTTCGCGGATCAGCGCATTCTGCACTACCCAATCCCGATCGAACTCCCCCCGGTCTGTTCGGTTGAGCAGCTCCTCGATTCGGTCGAGGGCCTGGAGCATGTGCTCAAGGAAGAGATAGTCAGGCTGCGGCATCGAAGATTATGGCGGCGGATGCCAGGACAGAATCCCGGATGAATGGGCTCAACCCAGGTTCCGTGACCAGATCGACGGATCGCCCGAAGAACTCGGCGAGGG
>JBDRDQ010000305.1:0-8227 GCA_043820695.1 Gemmatimonadota bacterium
GGAAAAGGCACCGGCTCCACCTGACTCGGCGGCTGAGGGTAAGGAGGCCCAGGCCGAGGAGCCGGCCGCGGCTGGTGGGGCTGCGGGTGGACGGGCCGGTGGAGCCCGGCCCGGCGGAGCCCGGCCCGGCGGAGGTCAGGCGGGAGGCGGAGGTCAGGCGGGAGGAGAGGCAGATGACAAGAAGAAGGCCGAAGGCGATACCCTGGTCTTCCGGAATCTGGCCAGCGGCCAGGAGACCCGGTTCGTCGACGTCACGGACTACAACTTCACGGACGACGGAAGCTGGCTCGTCTACACCGCCTCCAACGAAGATGGCACGGCCGACGGCGTATTCGCGGTGAACGCCGCTTCGGGGGAAACCTCTCCCATCCTGACCGGGGAGGGGTGAGTACAAGACCGTGACGCTGGCCGATGCCGGGGATCAGGTGGCCTTCCTCACCAACCGGGACGATTGGGAGGCCAAGGAGTCGGCCTTCACCCTCTACCACGCGGTATTGGGTGCGGGGGAAGCCCGGGCGATCGCTACGGAAGGCACCCCGGGGGTCCCCGAAGGTTGGTGGGTTCCCACCGGCGCCTCCCTCTCCTTCTCCGAGGAGGGCACGCGTCTCTTCTTCGAAACCGCTCCCCGGCCCCCGGCCGAGGACGACGAGGAAGAGGTCCGTGACGACGAAA
The DNA here is from genome assembly GCA_043820695.1 of Gemmatimonadota bacterium. Taxonomy (GTDB): domain Bacteria; phylum Gemmatimonadota; class Gemmatimonadetes; order Longimicrobiales; family Gaopeijiaceae; genus JABDNZ01. The sequence continues at coordinate 673 of JBDRDQ010000305.1, forward strand.
AAGTCGTGGTGGACATCTGGGGCTGGGAAGACCCTCTCATCCAGCCCATGCAGCTCGTTCAGGCCGAAGACCGCCGGAACCAGGCCTTCACCGCATACGCCGCCCTCGACGACTTCCACGTGGTCCAGCTGGCCACGGAGGACATCCCCTCGGTGAGGGTAGGACAGGGGCAGGACGGACCGCTGGCCGTCGGCATGACCGACGGCTACGTGAAGTACGGCTGGTACGTGTCCCACGACGGAACCTACCGGGACATCTTCCTCATGGACGTTGAGACAGGGGAAGCAGAAGTGGTCCTGGAGATGCTGCGAGGCTCCGCCTCCCTCTCCACCGGCGGGAAGTACCTGACCTGGTGGGACGGGATCGAGCTCGCCCACATGGCCATGGATGTGGCCACACGGGAGGTGAGGAATCTCTCAGAGGCCATCCCCTTCCCGGTGTACGATGAAATCGACGACCATCCCGACGACCCCGGGTCCTACGGAACGGCCGGGTGGCTGGAGGGCGACGAAGCCATCCTCATCCATGACCGGTTCGACATCTGGCGGGTGGATCCCACGGGAACGCAAGCGCCTCGGAATGTCACCGAGGGTGTGGGCCGAAACAGCGACATCCAATTCCGCTACGTGAGCCTCGAACCTCGCGGCGCCGGCGGAGGCCGAGGCGGCGGTGGTGGATTCGGCGGCGGCGGCGGCGCCGAGGCCATCGATCCCACCGAGGACGCCCTCCTGTCCGCATTCCAGATGAACACGAAGGCGAGCGGTTTCTACCGGGATCGCTTCGACGGGAACCGGGAGCCCCAGCGGTTGGTGATGGACGACGTCCGGTTCGGGAATCCGACCAAGGCGGAAGACGCCGACCTCTACGTCATCACCAAATCCACCTTCCAGGAGTACGGTGACCTTTGGCTCACCGATCTGGACTTCCGGAACATGCGGAAGATCTCCGACGCCAACCCGCAGCAGGACGAGTACATCTGGGGGAATGCGGAGATCCTGGAATGGGTCTCCAATGACAGGATCCCACTTCAGGGCATTCTCATCAAGCCCGAAGGCTTCGATCCCACCAAGAAGTACCCCATGATGGTCTACTTCTACGAACGAAGCTCCGACGGCCTGCACCAGTACCGGGCGCCCAACGCCGGTGGATCGGTGAACCCCACCTTCTACGTGAGCCGGGGTTACGTGTTCTTCATCCCGGACATCCCCTACGAGATCGGGCACCCGGGGGAGAGTGCCATCGACGCCGTCGTTCCCGGTATTCTGAAGATCGTGGACATGGGCTTCGTGGATAAGGATCGGATCGGGGTCCAGGGTCACTCCTGGGGCGGCTACCAGATCGCCTACATGATCACCCGAAGCAACATCTTCGCCGCCGCCGAATCAGGGGCGCCGGTTGTGAACATGACCAGCGCCTACGGCGGCATCCGCTGGGGCACGGGAATGAACCGGCAGTTCCAGTACGAGCGCACCCAGAGCCGGATCGGGGGAAGCCTCTGGGAGGAAACTCTCCGCTACATCGAGAACTCGCCCCTCTTCGAGCTGGACAAGGTGCAGACGCCCGTCCTGGTGCTGCACAACGACAATGACGACGCGGTGCCCTGGTATCAGGGGATCGAGATGTACATGGGGCTCAGGCGCCTACAGAAACCGGTATGGCTCATCAACTACAACGGGGAGCCCCACGGGATTCGGAAGAGACCGAACCAGGAGGACTTCACCATACGGATGCAGCAGTTCTTCGATCATTACCTGAAGGACGCCCCGGCACCGGTGTGGATGGTGGAAGGCGTTCCGGCCGTGATGAAGGGCAAGGCGCTGGGGTTGGGGTTGGTGGGAGGTGGCGGGAACTAAGGGCGGCTGGGCGGTTTGGCGACGCCGTTCGGTAATCCGGCGGCGCAACCGCCTATCGCGCAGGGAAAAACGCCCGTCGGTGCCGGCTGGCGCCGGCGGGTTTTTCCCATTCCCGGGGTCGTAGTTGGGCCACCCGGGAAAATCCACAGGCGGGAAGCCGAAGGCAGCTGATCGAAAGGAATTCGGGGCATTAGTCGCCCGTTTCCTCCAGTTAGTCGCCCGTATCCTCCAGGAGGACCACTCCACCCCTCGGTTCCGGCGGCGTCTTGTCCAGGAGAATGGCCACCCACCGAAGGTCCGAGGTGTTCTCGAGCATGATCTTCACCACCATGGTGAGAGGGACCGCAAGCAGAGCCCCGACCGCCCCCCACACCCACCCCCAGAAAATGAGGGAGAGGATCACGACCAGGGTGGAAAGGCCAAGACGCCGCCCCAGCAGGTTCGGCTCGATGAGGTTTCCGAACGCCAGGTTCACCGCGACGTACCCAACGCTCACGATGAGGGCGTGGCCCGGACCATACTGGATGAGGGCCAGGATCATGGCCGGTACCGAGGCAATGATGGAGCCGATGGTGGGCACGTAGTTCAGGACGAAAGCCACCAGTCCCAGAAGAATGGGGAAGTCCAGATCCAGAACCCAACACCACGCTCCCAGCAACACCCCCGTCGCCAGGCTTATGAAGGTCTTGATTCCCAGGTATTCCTGAACCTCGGTGACTATCTTGGTCAAGCGGCTCGAGTGCCCATGCTCCCTGCCCAGAATCGCCCGGAACTTGGCCGGGAAGACCGTTGCCTCGGCAAGGGTGAAGACGAGAATGATAAAAACCAGAAAAGCGTTGGATGCGAAGGAAAAGACCCTGGTGAGCGTGCCCCCGGCCAGAGTGAAGAACTGCCCCGGGTTCACCAGATCGGGGTTCAGGTAGTCCGCCAGCACGGTGGCGCCCGGAAACGTCGTACCCCGGAGGGCCTCGATCCAACCGTTCCAGAGGTTGGTGAGCCTAAGCGCGTACCCGGGAATCTTATCCTGGAAGTCGTTGATGGATTGGCTGGCAAGGAGAATGATTAGGCCAAAGAGCGCTATGTCAGCCAGTACCGCCAGGAAAATGGCCAACCCCCTGGGGACCCTGTGCTGCTGAAGCCAAACGACGATGGGGAGGGTCAGAATGGCGAGGAAGAGGGCCAGCGAGAAGGGGAGGAGGATCGGGGCCGCGAGCCTCAGACCGCCCACCACGATGACCAACAATGCAGCGTTGAAGAGGAACCGGGTTCCGGGATTCTGCTCCATCCGCTCCAACATCATGGGTCCTCGTCCTTGTCAGCCGAACTCGCCGCTCCGGCCGACGCTTCCGCAATGGATTTCTGATTGTTTTTCAAAGATAACCGACTGGCCCGAACCTTTGCCATAGCGATTTGGCGCGGATTCTCTAAGCTTTGAACCATGAAAGGTGACGATTCGTTCCCAGAGCCCTTCCCCATTCCGAAGTCCGACGAGGAGCTTCTCTCTCAATGCCGGGTGGAAACCTTCATGGCCGGCGGCAAGGGGGGCCAGCACCAGAACAAGACGGAAAGCGGGGTTCGTCTGGCCCACCTGCCCACGGGAGTGGTGGTGACCAGCCGGGCTGAGCGTAGCCAGTATCGGAACAAATCCATCGCCCTGGAGCGGCTCAGGAAGAAGTTGGAGAAACGCAATCGTCGGCCCAAGCCCCGCCGGCCCACAAGAATCCCGAAGGCGGAAAAGGAGCGGCGGCTGAAGGAAAAGAAGGAACGTGGGAAGAAGAAGGAGTTGAGAAAACCACCGCCCCCGGACGATTCTTGAGCTGAAACCACGATTCTCGAGCTGAACCCACGATTCTTGAGCCAAAACCACATGGGACCTATAGTTCCCCAACCTCAACCAGGAGAATCAGTGCAAAACGAGCATATCAGGGTCCTTTTGGTGGACGACGACCAGGGCGATTTCGAGATGATCCGGGCCATGCTGGCCAAGGCCGAGCACCAATCCTTCAAGCTCGACTGGGTGTCCACCTTCGAAGAAGCTCTCGACGCCTTCGAGGCCGATGACCACGACGTCTACTTCCTGGATTACTTCCTGGAAGACCGGACGGGGCTGGACCTCTTGAAGGAGGCAAAGGCCCGGGGCATCACCGCGCCCTTCATCATGCTCACCGGTCGAGGCAGCCGGACCGTGGATATGGAAGCCATGGACCTTGGGGCCGCCGATTATCTGGTGAAAGGCCTCATCGACCCCGATGCCCTGGAACGGGCGATCCGGCATGCCATCGAGAGGGCGGAAGGGGCTCAGGCGATTCAGGAAAGGGACGAGCGGAACCTGGGGATGCTCGACCACCTCTCCGAGCCGAGAGTCCCCGAGGATCCCCAGGTGAGCGCCGCCAGGTTCCGGGCCGTTTTCGAGTCGACCCGGTCAGGCATCGCCCTGGTTGAGCTGTACGGGGATCTGAGGGAGGTCAATTCCGCCTTCGCCCACTTCTTCTCTCCCACCCCACGGTGGACGGAGAATCTCTCCTACCTCGACCTGCTGGACGAAACCGACAGGGAAGCGGTGTCAAAGGAACTCGAGGCCCTAGCCAAGGGAGAGCGAGCCCGGTTCGAGTCGGCCCGGAGGTTCCTGGTACGGGAAGACCAGGTGGTCTGGGCCCACACCACCATGGTCCTCATCCGAGACGCCGACGGAGCCCCGGACCACCTGGTGGTGTTGTTGGAGGGGGTTGGGGAGGGGGGTTGAGGGGGATCAGCCGCCGTAAAACCGCATCCCCAGGAGAAGGAAGCTGGCCGCCCCGACTCCCCACGTGAGGACCCTCCTGACCGTCAATATCTTCTCGGGAATGTTGATCTCGTCCCCCGGCCTCAGGCCCAACTGGTCGAAGGTCCGACCCTGGGCGATGGCCTGGTTGACCTCATCGCCGCCGAAGAGGGTCATCCCCTCCCGCTTGATTTTGATGGCCCCCATGCGGGCCTCTCCTGTGGGGCCCCCTGCGCGCATGATCGCCTCCCCTATCGGGAGGTCTGCCGGGAAAGTGTAAAAGCCAGGCTGGCCGAATAATCCATCCATGGTGAGTCGGATGGTGGGCCGGACCCGGACGGTGGGGTTCCTGAGAAACCGGGACAACTCCTCGGAAAGGTGGCCCTGCAGCTCCGACCTCAGGATCCCCTCCAAAGAAACGGTCCCTGCGTTCGGTATGAGGACGGAGGGCCCCCCCTCCACGACCAGGGTGTCAGGAAACGCCTCTTCTCCCTCGACGAAGAACACGATCTGGTCCCCGGGCCGGAAATCCCCAAGCTCGAGGCGGCTCTGAATGTATTCGATGGCCTCCAAAGCCTGCTCACGGACCTTTTCCTTGACGCCGATGGAGTCCGCGAACATCTGATGCCATGCCAGGCTCTCCTCCAACTCAGCCCGGGAGACCAACGGCAAGGATCTCCCGATACTCATGAGATCCACCGGGTTTTGCCCGTTCATCTGCTGAGGAAACAGGAGGAAGGCCAAACAAAACGCAAGAAGCAACAGGGTTCTAATCTTCATTCCGGGTCACACCTGAGGTGCCGAGAGAGAGTCTTTGCGACCAACACGTCTTTCAAAGGATCAAACTGAGGTGGACTGAATGCAAGGGTCGGGCCTCAAGACCCAGGCGGCCGTGCAATCTCAAATCCTTGCAAAACATCTGTTCCCGGACCATCATCCTAGTCAATCTTCCGCTGTGATCCCCGTGAGGTGGGGAACAGCCGCGGCGGGTTGTTGCGCTTTCGATACAAGTAGGGAGGAGAAAATGGCGCTGGGGTCCGCAATTCCCGACCTCGGAGTCCATCTTTTTAAGAGCACGGTTCTTGCCACTAAAGGTTCTCTGAATTGGTCCAGACCATAGACCGGAGTACTGCGTGACATCGCCGACCGTACTGTTAATCGAGGACCAGGAGTGGACCGCCCGTTCCATTGAGAGCATTCTCAGGCCGGCTGGTTTCGCCGTTTTCAAAGCCTACACCGGCCGGCAGGGTCTGGAAGTCGCCCCAAAGGTCCACCCCGATCTGGTCCTGGTCGACCGGCATCTGCCGGACATGAGCGGCGGCCACGTAATCGCCCAACTTAAGGAACTTCGCTTCATCGGGGCGACCACGCCCATGGCGATCCTTACGAGCGGCGCCGTGCCCCAGGTAGAGAAGCTGGACCTGCTCCGCGCCGGAGCCTGGGACGTGTTCACCTCCCCCTTCGATCCTGAGGAACTCACCCTGCGGGTCCTGACGTGGACGAGGGCAAAAAAGGAAGCCGACCAGGCCAAGGAGACCAGCTTGGTGGACCAGCTCACGGGCTCGTACAACTTCGACGGATTGAGCCGCCGGGTCCGAGAGATCGTCGCCGAGTCCCGGCGTTATGAACGCCCCATGGCTTGCATCGTCCTTGGTGAGCCCCTGGAGGGTGGCGAATCCCTCAAGACGGAATACTCGGAAAACGACGTGGACCGAAGGGTTGTGGCAGCCCTTCATGACGTGTGCAGAGTATCCGATGCAGTGGGACGGGTTCGTGACCGGGAGTTTATTGTGGTGGCCCCCAGCACCGATGATTCCGGCGCAGCGGTTCTTGCCCGGAGGATTCTGGAGGCACTGGACGAGGGCCTAGCCGAAACCCGGATCCGCGCTGGCGTCTACTCCCTGAAACGGTCTCCAAAAGAACCCATGGACCTGACCGATCTCCTGGGTCCGGCGACCGCAGCCCTCCGGAAGGCACAAGTCAGCCAGGATCGTCTTTCCGTCTACACTCCGCAGCCAAACTGATCACTTCCCAGCCACCCCAGCCTCCTCTTCCCTCTCCTCTGAAGTCTCATAGCCCGGCAGGTAATGCGAGTAGTACCGATAGTACCCCTGGCCAAGCTGGGGGGTGAAGTCGTTCAACACCGCCCCCAACATCCTCACCGGTAGTCGAAGGAAGGACTCCATCTGGGCCGAGGCCAGGCCCTTGTTGGTCGTGCCGGATCTGAGGACCATGAGTACGCTTCCGGCGTGGGCCCCGATCACGAAGGCATCGCTCCCAGCTGCCATGGGTGGGGAGTCGAAAATCACGACTTCGTACCTGCGCTTCAGGCCTGCCAACAGAGCCTGCATCTGGGAGGAATTCAGGAGTTCCGGAGAAGAAGTCATGCGGGACCCAAAGCCTATGAAGTGGAGCTTGGGGTTGTCCGTTTCCTGGATGACCTGGTGACTCCGCCCGTTCATCAGGAAGTCGGTGAGGCCGGGTTTCCTTTTCCTATCAAGGATATGGTGTAGATCGCCCCGGCGGGTGTCTCCATCCACCAAGATCGTCTTTCGGCCCAGATCGGCGAAGGCATTGGCCAGGTTGGCGGACACGAAGGTCTTCCCTTCCCCATCGGAAGGGCTGGTAATGGAGAGCAGGAGGGGCCTGGTTGCTCCAAAGGCATAGTCGATCTTCATCCGGAGGTCCCGGAACGCCTCTCGAATCTCATCTGAGTTGTCGCGGCCTACGGATCCTTTCCGGTACCGGGGAATTGTCGCCAGCCAGTCCAGTCCAATGTCCCCGCCGATGTCCGCAGGATCCCTGAGTCTCAGATCAAAGCGGTCCAGAAGCATCACCAGAAGAACGCCGATGCCCACGGGTATCAGGAATGCTAACATCCCGAACTGTATCCGCTGGTCACCGCTCGGAACCCTGGGAACCACCGCCTCGTCCAGAATCC
>JBDRDQ010000306.1:0-2001 GCA_043820695.1 Gemmatimonadota bacterium
CGATGTGAGCTGCCGGTGAGTGGTCACAACCTTCACCTGCCCCTTGGAGAGCTTCTGGAGACGAAACAGGGACGCCATCATTGCCATGACCGAGTTCAGAGCGCCGGGTTGGGCGATCCGCCCCGCGATGGGCACATCCCATCCCTTGCTCATCTTCGGGCCGTCGGGACCCTGCTCCCTCCACCTGATCTCCTTCGCCCATTTGGTCGATGGGACGAACATGGCGAAGAGGCCGCCGGCCAGGCCTCCGGCCCGCGCTTTGGGGAGGTCGATGTGGCCTTCCCGGCCCGTCAAGAAATCTCCCTCCGTACCGGGTGCTTTGAGAGCTAGATGAAGAAGGGTGTCGTTGTGGCCGTCGAATACGGGGATGGAGCGGGACTTGGCCATGTCGGGTCTCCGGTTGGGTGCGTCCAGATGGGCCGGTGGTTTCCAGTCGGCGGCCGAGACCAATGGTGCCTACCTTGCGGGGCCGTAGCCCCCGGCCTTCCAAGGGAATCTGGGCCTTCCGAGTCCGGGTGTCACCAGGGGAAGTGCAAGATTCCGCCACCTTCTTTACCTTCAGGAAAGACTCCCCGGATGTGGGACTCCTCAACCGCGGGACGGGTTGGAGCCATCTGGGCCCTTTCGGTTGGAGGATGTATGAACGAGCCTCGCCACCCCCTATTCCAGGAATGGATCGACAGTTGGGCGGAGGAGACGGGCCTTGGTGTGCCTTGCGGGGAGGCCCAGGCCGACGGCGTCCCCTGTTTCGAACTCGATCGGGACTGCGCCCAGTGCAAGGAGGCCTACCAGGCATGGCTGGAGTTTCGGCGGCGAACCGAGCTGGGCCAGAAGGGCTAGGATCCCCCAGCCACCACAGGATTTCGGAGGACTCCCACGCCCTCCAACTCCACCTCCACGACGTCTCCGGGCTGCAACGCCTGGGTGCTCCCAGGTGTTCCGGTGAAGATGATGTCCCCTGGGGAAAGAGTCACATACCGGCTTACGTAGCTCACGATGGTCTCCACGTCGAAAAGGAGGTCTCCAGTCCTTTCCGACTGCCGAACCTCCCCGTTCACCCGCGTCTGAAGGAGGAGGTCGTTGTGGTCCAGGCCTCGAGCGATGACAGGCCCCACAGGTCCGAAGCTGTCGGATGCTTTGGCCCGGAACCATTGAAGATCCTCACTCTGCCAGTCTCGCTCCGACACGTCGTTCCCCGCTGTGACGCCGAAAACGTAGTCGGCGGCGCCCGCCCGTGAGACATTCCTTGCCTCCTTACCGATCACGATGACCATCTCCCCCTCATAATGAAGGTTCCTGGAGTCGGGGGGGCGGACGATGGGGTCATCGGGCCCGACCAGGGAGGTGGGGTATTTCGCGAAAAGGCCCGGATAGGGAGCCGGCTCCCGGTCACCCAGGTGGCTCTGATAGTTGAGGCCCACCGCGATGACCTTGGACGGCTGCACCGGGGCGAGGAGGCGAACGGAGGACAGGGGAATCGTCTCCGCCAGGAGCTCGTGGTCTCCGAAAAGGTCCCCTCGGATCGGTCGCACCACATCCCCCTGCAAGAGACCGTACGAGACCCTATCTCCCTGTTCGAACCTCACGAATAGCTCTGGCCCCTCCTGGGCGGGGGCCAGGCCAGGGAGGGAGAAAAGGAACGCGGCGGTCAGGGCCCAGTGCATCGGCTTTTTGGCAATGCGTCTCCAGATGTCCATGATAGGCTCCCCAGTGGGTTGCGAGGGTTCGGAATCCCCTTCATGCTCCGTACTTTCCCGGCTGCAGGCAAGGGCGTTCCTCCGACATGAGTCCCAACGCCGCTTCGAGAGGGCCAGAGCTTGCCCAGTGGGGACTTCTCCCCCTACCATGCGGCGAATTCCCTACGCTGATAGCTCCCACCGCCTGAGGCCAGGCCCGGGGCAATCCCTGAGTTTGGAGGACAGGATGCTGGCTTTCCCGAATCGAGTCATCGCAGGACGGTTTGGCCGCATGTTGACGGCCGGAATTCTCACCTTGTTCGCA
>JBDRDQ010000307.1:0-5473 GCA_043820695.1 Gemmatimonadota bacterium
CAACCTGGACGAGGATCCGGTGGAGCTTTCGGTAAACGGGATCGGTCCGGTCTTCAGCGATGACTCACGGTGGTTGGCCTTCATCTCATCTCCGGGAGAGGGGGGTGGGCGACTAGGGACCGGGGTCGGCCGGGGAGCCGGTGGGGACGAGGCTGAAGCGCAATCCCGAACCCGAACCCTTCACCTCATGGACCTCACCGGGGACCAGCGGTGGGAGGTGGAAGATCCGTCCTCCTTCTCCTTCTCCGACGACTCACGGTGGTTTGCCGTTCACAAATCCCGACCTGGAGGTGGGGGTGGTGCGGCCCCGGCCCGGGGAGGGGGTGGGGGCGGCGCGAGAGGCGGCGGAGGGGGCGCTGCACCGGCAGCCGGCGACGGTCCTCGAGGTGCGGACCTGATTCTGCGAGAGTTGCCCACGGGCTCCGTGACGAACCTGGGGAACGTGGCGGAGGTGGCCTTCAACAAAGGCAGCACTCACCTGGCCTATGTGGTGGACGCCGAGGGTAAAGCCGGAAACGGCCTGTTCGTGTTCGAGCTCGGAGGATCTCGAATTCTCCCCTTGAGCACCGGGGATTATCTCTACCAGGGGCTCTCATGGGATGAGGAGGGGACGGCTCTTGCAGTGCTCCGGGCCAACAAACCCGAGGGTAAGATCGAGCGAGAGAATCAGCTCGTGACAGTGGCTGGCCTGGGTAGCCAAGGCTCCTCATCCCGCCCGCGGACCCGGACGTACGATCCCTCCGACGATCCTTCCTTCCCCGAGGGGTTCGTCCTCAGCGAGTACCGAACTCCGTCTTGGAGTGAGGACGGAGAACGGGTTTTTGTCGGGATCAAGGAACAGCAAGAGGAGATGGAGGAGTCGGACGAACCCAGGGCCGACGTCGTGGTCTGGCACTGGAAGGACAAAAGGGTCCAGTCCCAACAGGAAGTCCAGGCCGGCCGGGACCGGCGAGCCACATACCTTGCGGTGTTGAACCTCGACACTTCACGGGTTTTCCAACTCTCCACCGACGACATGGAACAGGTTCAGCCGACCCAGGACGGTCGGTGGGCGGTGGGGTTCGACGACTCCCGGTATTGGATGGACCGTGACCACCAGAGCAACCGGGACGACGTTTTCCGAATCGATCCCACCTCCGGTGAAAAGACCCTCATCACCGAAGCCCTGATAAACAGCATGGGGACGTCTCCGGACTCCAAGTGGTTCATCTACTGGCAGGACCGTCAGGTTCAAGCCTTCAACCTGGACTCCGGCGAAACCGTCAACCTCACGGAGCGAGCCGGACCCGTGGACTTCGAGAACAGGGAATTCGACACGCCCGTGGAGAAGCCGACCTACGGCGTGGGGGGCTGGTCTACCGACGGCGAGTGGGTCTTTCTGTACACGAAGTTCGACATCTGGCAGGTGGCCCTGAACCGGGAGGAAAGCCATAACGTCACCTTCAGCCAGGGAGATTTCGATCAGGTCCGATTCCGAATCATGGATCTGAATCCGGAGGACGACGGCGTTGATCTCTCCGAGCCCCTTCTCCTTTCAGCATACGGCGAGTTGACCAAGAAGTCCGGGTACTTCCGGGCAAGGGACGACGGCTCCCCGGTGCCGCTGCTGTGGGAAGACGCGATGCTGGGCACCGCCGGCTCACGAGGCTCGGGAATCCGGAAAGCGGAAGAGGCTGACCGGGTCCTTTTCACTCGCCAGACCTTTGTGGATTTTCCCGACTACTGGGTGAGCGACACACGTTTCAGGAACCTCCGGAAGGTCACAGACGCGAATCCCCAACAGGCTGAATACTTATGGGGAGACAGGGTACTCGTGAACTACACCGACGATCGGGGCCACGAGCTTCAAGCCACCTTGGCCCGTCCTGCGAACTACGCGGAGGGCCAGCGGTACCCCATGATCATCTACTTCTATGAGAAGATGAGTCAGCGGCACCACGAGTACTCCATGCCTACCTATGACGACCGTCCCCACATGTCCACCTATGCCAGCGATGGCTACTTGGTACTGATGCCCGACATCGTCTACGACATGGGGTATCCGGGAAGCTCATCCCTCGACGACGTGGTCTCGGCGGCACAGGCCACCATCGACCAAGGGTACGCCGACTCGGACCGGATTTGTCTCCAGGGGCACAGTTGGGGCGGGTACGAGACCTCCTTCATCGTCACCCAGACGGACATGTTCGCCTGTGTCGTTACTGGCGCGCCTCTTACCAACCTCGTATCCATGCATAACATCTTGTACAAGCAGTCCGGGAATCCGAACGCGAGCATCATCGAGTGGGGACAGGGGCGGATGGATACGACTCCCTTCCATGACCTGGAGCGCTATATCGCGGAGTCCCCCATTCACAACGTTCAGGGCATCACCACCCCCTGCCTCATCCTTCACGGGACCGACGATGGTGCGGTGGACTGGAACCAGGGCTTGGAGTACTACATCGCAGCCCGACGAATGGGGAAAGAGGTGATCCTTCTGTCTTATCCCGGGGAGCCCCACCATCTGGGCCGGGAGGAAAACCAGAAGGACTTTCAGATTCGGATGAAGCAGTACTTCGACCATTACATGAAGGATGCGCCGGCACCCACGTGGATGACGGAAGGGGTGCCCTTCCTGGATAAGGACCGAGCAGGACCGAAAGATGGGGTTGGGCCGGGTGGATGAGGCCTCCCTGTCGTTTGGCCGAACGTGAGAGGAGATGACATGGTGGAGCGAGTTCTAGGCAGGCCTGGCGTCCTGCGTCATGCTTCCATTTACGGCTTCTTTGCCCTGGCCATGGTTTTCTCGGGCTTCCTCCATGCCCAGGAGGCGAATTCGAATTCCCCCGGTCCCCATCAGGACTATCCGCCCGGCCTCTACGCGGAGCTCAGCACACCCAAGGGTCTGATCGTCATCTCGTTGGCCTTCGGCCGGGCCCCCATGACGGTGGCCAATTTCGTGGGGTTGGCGGAGGGGACCATCCGGAATCAGGCCTTCCCGGAGGGAGTCCCCTATTACGATGGAACGGAATTCCACCGGGTGGCTCCGGGGCACGTCATCCAGGCTGGACGACCCGCGTCGGAGGTGGCCTCCACGCCGGGGTACAGCATTCCCAACGAGATCCATCCGGCCCTGAATCATGGAAAGGAAGGGATGGTGGGCTTGGCCAACGGTGGTCCCCACACCGGAAAGGCCGAGTTCTACATCACTCTTGGGGATCGTTCCTACCTGGACGGCGATTACGCGGTCTTCGGCGAGGTCTATGAGGGCATGGACGTCCTACGGGAGATCGTTCGAGGAGATCTCATCGAGACGGTCCGCATCGTACGGGTGGGGGCCGAGGCCGGGACTTTCCGGCCGACCTCCCAGTCTTTCCGGCAGATGAGGCGGGAGGTTCGAACCCGCGTCCTGGCTGCGGAAGAGGCTCAGTTGGCAGAGGACCTGGCCTTCCTGGCGGCGAGTTGGCCCCATGCCCTTCCGACCGAAAGTGGCTGGAGTTACGTGGTCCTCCGAGAGGGACAGGGGGCTGCCCTGGCCCCCGGGGACACCGCCATGGTCCGGTATACGGGTCGAACCGTGCGGGGGTTGGCTTTTGCCAGCATCGCCGAGGACGGTGATCCGGATTACGTCTGGCCGGGGACCGATTTCGGAGGATGTTTCTCCTTCGTAGTCGGAGAGAACGTGGTGAACCCGGGGTTCGACCAGGCCGTTTCAGGAATGGCTCGGGGGGAGAGGCGCCTGGTCATCGTCCCGGCTGAGATTGGCTACGATCCGGTCGGGTTCTATGGGGTCGAGAAGGCTGGCGTCCCCAGGTTCGTGATCCGCCCCCGGTCCATTCTCATCTACGAGATCGAGGTGTTGGCTCGCTGATCCCAGGCGGCAAAGGCGGTATGCAACCCGGCCCGCTACTCCGCCTTCAAAGCCCTCACCGGGTCCACCCGGCTGGCCCGGCGTGCCGGGAAGTAGGTGGCCCCCAGGGCGATGGCGAGAAGGACTGCCGGTACCGCTCCGAAAGTAACCGGATCGAAGGCGCTCACTCCGAATAGAAGGCTCCTGAGGAGCTGGGCGCCAGCCAGGGCCAGAAGCATGCCTGTCCCGGCACCAACAACCGCCAGAACCATCCCTCCCCAAACGATCTCCCGGACCACCCGTCCCGGCTCAGCTCCCAGTGACATCCGGATCCCTATTTCCCGGCTCCTTCGGGCCACGGCGTAGCTCACGATTCCGTATAGGCCGATGCTGGCCAGGGCCAGGGCCACGAGGGCGAATAGTGAAGAGAGAAGGGACCCCATCCGGGCGGGGAAGAGCATGATGCCCAGATGCTCATCCATCGTTTTCGTCTCCACCACCATCATCTCCGGGTCCATCTCCCGGAGAGTCCGGAACCCTGCCTGAAGGGCCTCCTCAGCGCTTCCCGGCGTCCTGATTACGGCCGTAAGGAAGGAGGCGTAGGACTGGCTGTAGGCACGGTAGATGAAAGGTCGGGGAGCTTCGCCCAGGGTTCTCACCTTCGTGGTCCTGGCGACCCCGACGACCACCAACTCCTGCCCGCTTTCCCTCCGAACCACCTTCCCCAGCGGGTCCTCACCCGGCCAGAAGCGCTCGGTCATGACCTCATTGACGATGACGACCCCGGTTCCGTCCTCTACATCCGTCTCTTCGAAGTTCCTCCCTCGGAGGATGGGGATTCCGGCGGCTTCGAAGAACCCGCGGCCCGCGATTGCCTGGTCAACAGCCCAAGAGGGCTGTCCGGGAGGCGGCTCTATCCCGTCCACGTTCACGTCGAGGGTCCGGGTATTCGTGGTGTTCATATGGATGTTGCTGATGACCCCAGCAGCGGCTATCCCCGGGGCCTGCTCCAAGCGCTCCAGGTAGCTTCGAAGGAAGATCCGACCCTCCTCGTTGTTGTACCGCTCCGCCGAGACCACAAAGGTCAGAAGTGCCGTGGGCTCGGTGCCGAAGCCCGGGTCCTGGGACTGGAAGGACTGGAAGCTGCGAAAGAAAAGACCGGCGCTGATGAGGAGAACTAGGGAGGCCGCGACCTGTCCGGACACCAGGACGTTCCGGAGCGTGAAACGCCGGGGCTTCCCACCCCCCGTGCTCTCGTCCTTCAGCGTCGGGGCTACGTCGGGGTTGGTGGATTGAAGGGCCGGGGCCAGGCCGAAGAGCAAGCCCGTGGCAGCTGTGACGGCAATCCCGAAGAGAAATGCCTTCCCCGTCATGGCGAGATCCAGGTGTAAACCCCCAGGTAACGGGAGCTCCATGCCCACCAGGAGCTTGAGTAGCCACACCGACACCCCCAACCCCACAACGCCGCCCAGCGCCGCCAGGAGCGCGGTCTCGGTAAGAAGCTGGCGAACCAGGATCCCGCGGCGGGCCCCCAGAGCCAGCCGCATGGCGATCTCCTTCCTCCGGTCCATGCCCCTGGCCAGAAGGAAGGAGGCCAGGTTGGCGCAGGCGATGAGAAGGACGACGCCTGCCAGGACCAAG
>JBDRDQ010000308.1:0-2542 GCA_043820695.1 Gemmatimonadota bacterium
GGTTTGGCAACGGGAGGGAGGCCCCATGGAGCATGGAGGGGCCCGGCCTGGCATCGTATGCTGCTACAGTTGAGGAGCCCCGAAATGTTACCATCGATGCCCGGACAAATGATCGCCCTATTGAAAAGGGCAAAAAGACGCCCTAATATCTGGGGCATGCGATTACCATCCGTCGGAAAACACGGCCAAAGGACTTTTGACCGCTGCGGATCTTTGACCGACCCGTGTGAGGCCCTGGGCATGGCTCCGGCCGCGGCGAGCATTATTCGGTATTTCCTTATTCGACCAGAGGGCTGCCCCCATGGACGTGAGATCCAACGTGTTCTCGGACTCGGGGGCGCGTCGGTCCAGAGAGAACTGGAGCGCCTGGTTTCCCTCGGGGCCCTGGCGCGAACGCAGAAAGGACGGCGGGTCCACTTCGCCATGGGGCCAAACGCACAGTTCTGGGCCGCACTCAGCCTCCTAGTGGGAATTACATCCGATCCAACCCAACTGATTCAGGATGCACTGAAGGGTCTCTCGGGAGTGAGGGCTGCGTTCCTCTTTGGTTCCACCGCCGAGGGAAACCAGCGGGATGACAGTGACGTGGATTTGTTCGTATTGGAGGTCCCGGAAGCTGATCACCGGCCCCTCCTTCGCCAGGTCGCAGCGGCCGCATCGCTCTTGGGCCGTGAGGTGAACACGCTCCGATATACCGACAAGAGCATCGCCGATCGACTTGGCGACTCCTCCCATCCGGGTGCGACGTTCATTCGGGAGGTGTTGGAAGGGCCGAAGCAGTGGTTGGTGGGGTCGCCGGCTCCTCTTCTTCTTCTCGCCGCCGCTGCCGGCATTCGCCTCCCGGGGATCTCGGCCGAGAGCGGATGAGTCGATCAGCCGATTCCCCGGACGATGGGTGGCCGGCTTCTGTTCATCGCATGCTTGCCCTTGGACGACTTCGCGAGCGGAACTTCAGCCCCCCCGAGGTGGTGGCGGTGTGGAAGAAAGCTGTGGAGAGCGCCCGCGATGCAGAACTACCCGCCATGAGTTTGGACGGGGCCCTTCGGTCGGCCTATGACGCCGGCCATCTGGCCTGCCTAGCCCTTTTGGCTTCCCATGGCCTCCGACCCGGGCCTGGCCGACGATTCGGACCTGCACCGCACCTTGGACTGGATACGGCGGACCCTCCCCGCATTCCGCGAGACCCTAGTAGAAGGGACCCCCGGTCTGGCTACCCTGTTGGACCCCTCCCCCGTCACCTCCATCCACACCCTGAGCAGATTCCCCCCCATGATCTTTCTCACGTCTTCGTCGCTGTATCCCCGAGCTTTGAGACCCCGGGTGATGTTGGGGTAATCTTCCACCCCCCGGATTCCCAGGGGTGACGGCGTCCGAGGATACATGTCGGCTCCCAGCCCCACGTGGTCCGCACCGGCGACCTGCACGGCATGGTCGATGTGGTCCAGGAGGTCGTCCAGGGTGGGGAGGTTGTCCATGGGCCAATCCCGGCTCTGGTTCAGGTGGTCCAGGGCGCTCCGAAGGTCCGGATCCTCCGCCATCGGGACTTGCTGGAACCAGGGACGGCTGATGGCCCGGAGCGCGTTCATCGCCTCGTCGTACTCCGGTGACAGGTAGTTCAGGACGAAGACGATGGCCACGACTCCGCCATTTTCGGCCAGGGCCCGGAGCATGTCGTCGCTGATGTTGCGGCGGTGGGGATTGATGCCTCGGACTCCCGAGTGGGAGAGGATGACCGGGTCTTCTGTGACCTCCAGGACGTCGAAGAAGGTGGAGTCCGACACGTGTGAGATGTCCACGACCATGCCCAGCCGGTTCATCTCCCGCACCACCTCTCTTCCGAGGTCATTGAGTCCGCCCCACCGGGGCTCGTCGGCGCTGGAGTCCGCCCAATCATGGGAGACGTTATGGGTGAGGGTCATGGACGATACCCCCAGGCCGTGAAACTCCCTCAGGAGCTCCAGGCTGCTCTCGATGGCGTGGCCCCCTTCGATGGCCAGGGGCATAGCGAGTTTGCCGGCGGCCACGATCCGCTCCACGTCGGCTCCAGTCCGGGCCAGCTCCACCCGGTCCGAATTGGCTTCGATGGCCTCGAGCATGGCGTTCAGAAGCAGGCGCGCCTGGCGGGGGGCCTGCCCGGGTTGGCCATAGAGGAAGTTCTGGACGAACAGGGCCACGGTCTGGACGTCCACCCCACCCTCTTCCATACGGGGGAGGTCCACATGCCCGGCCGGGAGCCGGTCCCCGATATCCAGCCCTTCGTATAGAACCCGGTAAGCCAGGTCGTTGTGGGCGTCCCAAACAAGCGCCTCGCGGTGGAGGGTCATGGTGGCCTCGTCGATTTCCGCCACGTCAAACCCTGCCGAGGCAGGAGCCTGGGCGTCTTCAGAACCCAGCCTGAAGAAGAGGATGATGCCGATGACGAGGAGGGCAATTCCCAGTCGAAGGATTCCGCGATTCATGGACTGCTCCCAGTGTTGTTCAAGCCTCTGGACGGGGCCCCGCCTCAGTGACGTGGCGACTCCTCAGTGACGTGGCCACCCTC
>JBDRDQ010000309.1:0-2195 GCA_043820695.1 Gemmatimonadota bacterium
CTGACGCCGGTGAAGACGCCTGGGAGTCGATCAGAGAGAAGCTGGATTCTGCTTGGGATTCGTTGAAGTCTGCCGTCGGTGAGGCCAGGGCGAGGTTCGACCAGTAGAAAATCGCCCAGGGCTCCCCCCGGCTGAGTCGTCGCAGGGAAAGTCGAACGCGGGGAGGCCAGGTTTTGGGATGTCCTCGCTTGTGAGATCAGAGGGCCGGATCATCAGTTTGCGATTCTGCCGATGACCACGACCCCAGCCCTGCGGAGGGACCCGTGTACGAATCGAAACCACAACCCCCCCTTTCACGGCTCCGTTTTCGCCGCCGTCTCATGCTTCATCTCCTTGTCGCCACTGGCCTGGTGCTCGGCTCGCTGCTCATCGGCATGGCTGGGTACGCCTATTTCGAACATCTTGGGTGGCGCGACGCCTTTCTGAATGCAGCAATGCTTCTTGGCGGTATGGGGCCGATAGAATCCCCCCAGTCCGGTGGCGGAAAGCTATTTGCCGGAGCGTATGCCCTATACTCAAATCTCGCATTCGTGGTGGCCGCAGGCATCGTCCTCGCCCCGGTCGTCCACCGGCTCCTGCATCGATTCCACTGGGAGACGAATGAGTGAGGGCGTGTCGGCGAGACAGAGGGCGAAACGTATTCTAGGGACGTGCGCGTCCCGGAGTGAATTCCACAGACCCCCTCCTGCACCCCCCCAAACCGGGGCTGGGGCCTGGGTGGGGTCGCCCCCATGTCAGGCTTTGAGGACTTCACCCTCCCCCTTCGCCACGATGGCCGTGCACACCAGGTCACCCAGGACGTTCACGCCGGTGCGGAACATGTCCAGGAACCGGTCCAGGCCCACGACCAGCGCGATGCCCGCCGCGGCGTGAGGCCCCATTCCGATGGCGCCGAGGACGATAAGCGTCGTGACCAGGGAGCTGCCCGGCACCCCCACCCCCGCGACCGCCGCCATGGTGGACGCCAGGATGATGGTGATGTGCTCCGCCGGGCCCAGGCCTACGCCATAGACCTGGGCGATGAACGCGACGGTGAGTCCTTTGTAGAGGGCGGATCCGTTCATGTTCAGAGTGGCCCCCACCGGCAGGACGAAGCTGGCCACCTCGTTGGATACGCCGAGGTTCTTCTGGGCGACATCCAGGCTTACCGGGAGCGCTGCGTTGGACGAAGCGGTGGAGAAGGCCATGAGGGGCCCGTCCGCCACGTGTCGCCAGAAGGCCCGGACGTTCACCCCGGCCGCCCGCAGCGCCAGCATGAGGACCCCGAATCCGTGGAGGGCCTCTCCCACGATGATCAGAACCGAGTATAGGAGCAGCCCCCGCAGCAGACCCACCCCGAACCTGGCCATGGCCCCTGCGATGAGAATGAAGACGGCGTAGGGGGCCAGCTTCATCACCCAGTCGATGATGACGCCTGCAGCTCCGTTCACCGCGTCGAAGAAGGCGACGAGAGGTTGGCGTTTGGCTGGTTCCAGTACCGAGGCTGCCGCAGCGAAGAGGAGGGTGGCGAAGATGAGGGGGAGAAGGTCCATGTCGGCGGCCGCGCCCACCGGGTTCCGGGGAATGATCTCCAGGAGCCGATCTTTCACGGACACCGTTTCCACGATGGCTGCGGAGGCCTACGCCGTGGCCTGGTACTCCGCCGCGATTTGGTCCCGGACCTCGGGATCCAGGGAGACGCCGGGCTTGAACAGAACGCCCAGGTACAGGCCGATGGTCGAGGCGATGAGGGTGGTGCCGAGGAATAATGCCAGGGATCGTCCGCCGATCCGCCCCAGCCGTCGCACATCCCCCACGGAGCAGGTGCCCACGAAGAGACTGGCCACTACCAGCGGCACCACGACCATGCTGATGAGCCGAATGAACGCTGTACCCAGGGGTTCGAAGGCCAACACGGCTCCCTTGGCCCCTTCGGAGCCCGAAGCCTGGACCACCACTCCAACCACCACCCCGAGGACCAGCCCAAGGAGGATCTTCGTCGTCAGCTTCACGCTTTTTCCTCGGTAAAATCGCCGCGATCGCGCAGGTACGGCACCAGGCCGCCGGCCTCCAGGATTCCAAGAACAAAGGGTGGAAGCGGCAGGGCCTGGAACTCGATCCCGGTGGACTCGTTGACCACCGTTACGCCGCCTGCGTCCACTCGTAACGCGATGCCATCCCCCTCGCGGATCCCCGACGTATCGCACTCTACGGGG
>JBDRDQ010000310.1:0-5932 GCA_043820695.1 Gemmatimonadota bacterium
CATGGTAGGTGACATCCCCTCCCCGCCCCACTTCGAAGAGCTCGATCCCTCGACTCGTTCGTTCCTCGTCAGAGAGGAGGATATGGTCCGCTTCGGAGGAAGTCCCGACAGTGATGACGTGTGGGTGTTCCACCAGGAGGAACTGGTCCGGGATCTCTCCCTTACGCCTTCGGGTCACAAGCTCCGTTTGGAGATCCAGAGCCTCTCCGTAGGCGACACGACCGAGCGTTCGAACCTCGATGGTGGAGACGTTTTCCTCAGGCATCCTCCGGGAAGTTCTCCATGAGTTCCTTAAGGCGGGCAAGGAACCGGGCTGCATCGGCTCCGTCAACCATCCTGTGGTCGTAACCCAGTGAAAACATGGAGCGCTTCCGAATCGCAATGGAATCCGTTCCGGTCACAGGGTCTTCCACCACCACAACCCGCTTCTCGATGGCCCCGGTTCCCAGAATCCCATTGGTTCCCTTCGGAATAATGGGCATCCCCACCAGCGTTCCAAGCACTCCCGGGTTGGTGATGGAGAAGGTGGCGCCCTGGATCTCTTCCGGGATCAGGCGTCGGTTCCGGGCACGGTCGGCAAGGTCAACGATCCGTTTCCCGATACCAACCAGGCTCAACTCGTCGGCGTCATGGATGACCGGGACAATGAGACCCGGGTCCAGATCCACCGCCACGCCCACATTCACGTTCCCTCGATAGATGAGGTTGTTCCCGGAGATGGTCCCGTTCACCATGGGGAATTCCCGAAGGACTCGGGACAACGCCCAGACTACGAAGGCGGTAAAGGAGACCTTGGCTCCCTGCTCTACCCAGCGGGCCTTGTTGACCTTCCGGATGGAGTCGATCCGGGTGAAATCGATTTCGATGAAAGAATGGACGTGGGGAGAGATCCGTTTGGCCAATACCATGTGCTCCGCCGTCAGCCGGCGGATCTTGTCCATGGCTTCGACACGGTCCTGGGATCGAACCGGGAATTCAGGATGACGAACCTGACTGTAGAACGCCTTCCAGAGATCCGATGGGAGATCCGCAGACGCCGGCGGGGCGGTTGCTGGAGCCGAAACGGGGATGGGAGCGGGTTGGGGTGCAGCAGGAGCGGACTCGGGGGATCTTGGGGGTTTCGGTTTTTCCGGCGCCACCCCGCCCTCGATGAAGGTCAGGATATCTCCCTTGGTTACCCGGCCGGCATGCCCGGACCCGGAGACCCGGGCCAGGTCGACACCGTGCTCTTCGGCGATCTTCCGCACCACCGGAGTGGACCGGGTCCGGAGGCGATCCTCGGCCGTCTCAGCCTCTGCCTCCCCGAGAGCTTCCCCCTGTTGGGGGGCCGGGGGCAGCCCTGCGTCCAAAGCTTCCGGGGGAGGAAGAGACTCCGCCGATTGGGGGATCGGATCAGCGGCTCCCGACTCGGGGGGCACCGGCCCCGCACCCACCACGCCGTCGGGGTCGATGAAGGCGACGGTGGTCCCCACTTCCACTGTCTCCCCTTCCTTTACGAGAACCTCCACCAAGACACCTTCCGATGGAGATGGGATCTCGGCATCAACCTTGTCCGTGGAGATCTTGAGGAGAGCCTCATCCCTCTGGACCTTCTCCCCAACCTTCTTCAGCCACTTCGACACCGTGCCCTCTGCGATGGACTCCCCCATCTGGGGCATGGGCACCTCAATGCGAGCCACCTTCTTCTCTCCCGCTTACGGTTTGTCTGATCCGGAGGTCTAGCATAGGACCCCCTTGGGTGCCAGGAAGGTCCGGGGATTCCCGGAGTGGAGAGCGAGGAAGCTAGCCGGGTGTGAAAACGTCCTCAGCTACCTCCAGGGTCTCCCTCGGGAGAGCCGCCGGGTGCCGGTAAATCTCCACCAGGCTCCCCACCGGTTCCGCCGGGCGGGTCGGTCAACCCCGGAAGAATGGGTTCAGGAGAAGGGGCAGTCTGTTGCAGACCATCCAAAAGGATGGACTGAGGTTGCTGGGCCCTGGAGGACATGATGGAAAGAACAAGGGCCAAACCCATGAAGGTGCCCCCGGCGATCCAGGTGGCACGAGTCAGAACCGTCGTGGCCTGACGTCCCCCCAGGATCCCCTCCGTGGCGGCGGCTCCACCACCCATGGCGGCGAGTCCACCCCCCTTCCCCGATTGGAGAAGGATGACGACTCCCAAAAACAGTCCGTCGAGCACCAGAAGAACCAGCAAAAAGAAGTACATCAACCCAGTCCCTTTTGAGTGTGGCACAGCACATAAGAATCTCGGGACGAAGGAACCATGTCAACGGGCCGGATCGCTACCACCCCAACCTCGGCCCTGGGACCCCGCCGTCGGGACCCCACCGTCGGGACCCCACCGCTACCCTCCCGCACCTGCCTCGGCGATCCTCGAAAAGGAGGTAGGATCCAGGCTCGCACCTCCGACCAGAACACCGCCCACATGGGGAGCTCGAAGGAGTTCGGCAGCGTTCGCCGGCTTCACGCTTCCCCCGTAAAGGATAGGGATCCCCTCACTTCGAGGGCCCCCGAGAGTTTCGAGAAGGCGAGTGCGTAGAATGGAATGGGCCTGGGAGGCATCGTCCGGAGTAGCCGTCTCCCCGGTTCCGATAGCCCAAACCGGTTCATAGGCCAGGAGGACCCCGGCACTTCCTGCCCCTGACAGGACGGGAAGAACCGCATCCAGTTGTCCCAGGATCACTTCCTCCAAACGGCCCGCTCTTCGTTCTTCCAGCTTCTCCCCTACACAGATGACCGGGATCAGACCCGCCGAAAAAGCCGCACTCACCTTCAGCGCCACCTCCTCGTCGGTCTCACCGAAGACGTGGCGGCGTTCCGAATGCCCGACGAGGGTGTGCGTAGCCCCCGCCGCCCGGGCCATGGGGGCCGAAACCTCCCCGGTGAAAGCTCCTGAAGGCTTCCAATGGATGTTCTGGACCCCCACGCCGATCTCCGGGTCCCTCGGAAGCGCCACCAGAGCGGCAAAGAGGGATACGAACGAGGGAAACACCAGGATTTGCGGTGCTCGCCCCGGAGGTAGATTGGGCCGGAAGTTCTGGAAGAACTCCCGGACCTCATCCGGATCCAGGTTCATTTTCCAATTTCCGGCAATGACGGGCCCCGCCCTCATGATTCCCCCTCGGCCTTCTGGTCCAGCGCCGAGACCCCCGGAAGAACGGATCCTGAGAGGAACTCCAGGGAGGCGCCCCCTCCGGTGGAGACATGAGTAATGCGATCCGCCACCTTCGCCTGCTCCGCCGCCGAGACCGAATCCCCACCGCCCACAACCGAAATTCCACCGTCATCCGACACCCTGGCCACGGCATGAGCCACGGCAATGGTGCCCCCGGCAAAAGGAGGCATCTCGAACACCCCCATGGGGCCATTCCACACCACGGTTTTTGCGCCTTTCAACGCCACCGCGAAGAGTTCTCTGCTCCTGGTGCCTATGTCCCCGATCTTCTCGCCGGCCGCCACAGCGGTTCGTTCGACCTCCTTCGTCACCGCGGTCTCGGATATCTCGGGTGCCACCACACAATCGATGGGCAGTAGGATCTTGTCCGCGGCCCCTTCGAGAGTGCTCCGGGCCAGATCCACCCGATCATCCTCCACCAGAGAGGTCCCCGTCTCCAAGCCCAGAGCTTTGAAGAAGGTGTTGGCCATGGCTCCCCCCACGAGGAGCTTATCCACCTTGGGAAGAAGGGATTCGATCACCTCTATCTTCCCGGAGATCTTGGCCCCTCCGAGGACAGCCACGAAGGGCCGCTCCGGGGTCTCGAGGGCCATCCCCAGGTAGCGGAGCTCCTTTTCCATCAGGAATCCAGCCACAGCCTCCCCTCCCCTGGATCGGAGCACATCGGCAACTCCGACCGTCGAGGCGTGGGCTCGATGAGCGGACCCGAAGGCATCGTTCACGAACAGCTCCACGAGGTCGGCCAGAGCTCGGGAGAGCTCCGGATCGTTCTTCGTCTCTCCATCGTGGAACCGGGTGTTTTCCAGGAGAAGGAGCTCGCCATCGGCCAGCTCCTCAACAGCCTTCTTGGCCTCGGGTCCAACCAGCTCCGGGCAGAACCGGACCGTGTACGCCAGGAGGTTGGAGAGGTGATCCGCCACAGGCCGAAGGGAGAAGGCGGGGTCCACCCCTCCTTTGGGTCGGCCCAGGTGGGAGGTCACAACCAGGCGCCCACCTCGTTCCAGGAGATACGAGAGGGTGGGTAAGGACCGGACGATTCGGGTGTCGTCGGTGATCCGCCCGTCGGAATCCAGAGGGACGTTGAAGTCCACCCGAACCAGGATGCGGGTTCCGGCAATCCGCTGGTCCGGCAGATCGGCAATCGTTTTGGCAGGCATGGTGGCGCTGCTCCGCGTGATGGTTTGGGAGGCCATGGTAAGATGGTTGGGAAGATAGAGAAGCCCCCCCGGCCTCACAACGGGAGGCCGGGGGGGCTTCAGGCGCAGGCGATCTGTGAAGACTTACACCCCAGAGTCCGTCGAGCCCAAACCGATGATTCCGGCCCCGGAAAGAGCGAAGAAATGGACTCCTACCTCCACCCAGGTGCCCACAGCGATCCCATTTCGGGTCGCAGGGCGGAACCTGAGGTCCCGGGCTGCCCGCATGGCCGCATAATCCAGCCGCTGATTTCCCGACCCCTGACTAAACTGGATGTTCTCGGGGATCCCCTGGGCGTCCACCCAGAAGAGGAGCTTGACCTCGCCCTCGACCCCCGCCTGCTGGAGTTCCGGTGGGTAATGGGAGGCGATCGTGGCTGCCGCCTCACTCCGGGAGATGAGCTCAGGGAAGGTGATCTCAACGACGGGGATGGTTGGAAAATCAGGATCCGCCTCTTCAACCTCATCGGAGGCATCCATGGGGGAAACGACCACCCCGGTCATGGGCTCCTCGGCAACGGGAGCGGCTTCCCGTACCTCCACCTCCGGCAATTGAAGATCCGCCACCGGCCCTGGTGCGAAAATCTCTCGAGCCTCTTCGACCACGGTCCTGACGAAATCCAGAACTGCCGCCCGGGCATTGGGAACCGACACCCCCGCGATCATGAGTCCGGCAAGGGTGGCAGCCATAAAAGTCCTGATCCAAGGACGAGCGGATCGAGACTCAGGCCGTTCCCTGTGCCGCCAGGCCTGGAGGAGCTCTCGTTCGAGCTCCGGTCCAAAGGAGGGTCGTTCCTCGATACGGATCCCGGACAGTTCCCTGTCCAGGCTCTGCAGATCTGCCGGCAGCGTCGCCCGGAAGTCCGCATCGAGAGGATCGTTCGGTTTCGTCATCTATGGTCCTTCCTCATTCCCTTCCCTGTTTCTCTATCACCATTTTGAGTCGGGCCAAGGCCCGATGGAGCCGCACAGCGACTGCATTTCCCGAGATCTTCAATGCCTCGGCGATTTCCTGGTTTCCGAGCCCCCCCCCGTAGCGGAGAGAGAGGATCTCCTGATCGGACCGGCTCAGTTCCCGGCTCGCATTGAGGAGTACTTCGATCCGCTCCTCCCGGAGAACCCGCTCCTCTTGCGTCGGGACCTCGGCCACCAGGTCCGGCACCCGATCCAGGGAAACGTGGAGAGATGACCGCCTCTTCAAAAAACGAAGATGATCGGTGACCGCGTTCCGGGCGATTCGCAAAAGCCATGTCTTGGGGGAGGCACGACCCGGGTCGTACCGGTCCAAGGCCCGAAGGGCTTTCATGAAGACCTGGGAAGTGACGTCCTCGGCTGTCTCCCGGTTGGCAAGACGAAAGCGCACGTACCGGTACACCGTGGGCTGATAGTCCCGGAACCATTGGGAAAAGTCCGGGGGCAGCTCGGGATCGGCCCGCCCTTCGGCCCTAATGCCAGAAGACAGTTTCACCTCTTCCGTGGTCATCATCACAGCTTTATACGGCAACCCCTGGTGGGGCTTACATGGAAATCGTTTTCGGGCGGCCTTCCTTCGGGGGGCTTTAGG
>JBDRDQ010000311.1:0-6212 GCA_043820695.1 Gemmatimonadota bacterium
CCGCCATCCAGCATCACCTTCGGAGTCCCGGACCTCCACCTCATAGAGAAAGCCGAGAATCTCCATCTTTCTGGAGCTTGCATTCGTCAGATCCAGGGTCACGGCAACCGTGCCGGAGGTGAGACCAAGGGACACCAACTCAACCCCGACCATCTCCACCGAAGGGGGGGAGAGGAAGGCGACACAGCCACCGACCGGGGCCAGGGCCAGGGCCAGGGCGAGGGCCAGGGCGAAGGCCAGGGCGAAGGGCTTGAGGAATTGGCACGATGGGGCTGATCCCCGCGGATGGGCCATGCTTTCAGTCGTCTCCTTGGGCTCTCTTGCACCCCTTATCTACCCTGGGGTGTCCAGGTCGGATCCTGCACTTCCCGGAGATGAGGACTCTTTTTGTTTCGTCGAACCTTCCGCCGCCTCCCCTCGCTTCTTGGCCCACCATTCCAATCGCTTCCTGATGATGGCCTCGTGGCCGAAGGGACTGGGCTCGTAAAAGGACGCGCCCTCCAGGCCGTCCGGGAGGTAACTCTGGGGGGCCACCCCGTGGGCTTCGTCGTGATCGTAGCGGTAGCCGGCACCGTAACCCAGCCCCTTCATCAGCTCGGTGGGTGCATTCCGAAGATGGAGGGGCACGGCGGAGCTCCGGGTCTCCCGTGCGGCTCGTTGGGCTTGTTTCCACCCCTTGTACACCCGGTTTGACTTTGGTGCGGTCGCCAGGTAGACGGCCGCCTCGGCCAGGGCCAGTTCCCCTTCCGGGGAACCCAGGAAATGGAAAGCGTCCTTTGCCGATACAGCTACCCGAAGGGCAGAGGGGTCGGAAAGACCGATGTCCTCCATCGCCATCCGTATCAAACGACGTGCGATATAGAGGGGATCCTCTCCACCCTCCAGCATTCGGGCCAGCCAATAGAGGGACCCGTCAGGGTCGCTGCCACGAATGGCCTTATGAAGGGCGGAGATGACGTTATAGTGCTCCTCCCCAGACTTGTCGTAATGGGCGTACCGGAGTTGGGCCGCCTCCTTCACCAGCTCCGGGGTCAGGGTTCCACCCTGGCCCGCCAACTTCGCGGCCCCCTCCAGAATCCCAAGGGCTCTCCTGGCGTCTCCGTCCGACTCGCGGGCCAGAAAGGAGAGGCCTTCTTCGTCCCATTGGAGGCCAACCGACCCCAGGCCTCTTTCCACATCCTGAACAGTCAGGCGAAGTATGGCCACCAACTCTTCCACGGGGAGAGGCTCCAGAACAAACACGGGTGCCCTGGAGAGGAGAGGGCGAACCACTTCGAAGGAAGGATTCTCGGTGGTGGCCCCCATGAGAATGATGGTGCCGTCTTCCACGTGGGGAAGGAAGGCGTCCTGCTGGGCCTTGTTGAAGCGGTGGATTTCGTCGCAGAAAAGGATGGTCCTCCGACCGGTGGCCTTCAAGCGTTCTCGGGCCTGAGCTATGAGCTCGCGAACCCGCCCCACCCCCTCGGTCACTGCGGAGAAGGACTCGAACTTCGCGTCGGTCCCCTCGGCCAGGAGGCGGGCAAGGGTCGTCTTCCCGGATCCCGGCGGCCCCCAGAAGATCATGCTTCCGACCTCACCCCGGTCCAGCATGGACCGGAGCACTCGTCCCGGGCCCAATAGGTGTGCCTGGCCTCTGAACTCCTCCACCGTCTGGGGCCGCATTCTGGCCGCCAGGGGAGCTTCCCCGGGGGGAGGGTCCGTGGGGGCCATCCTCTCGCTACCGGCCTCGTCCGGTCCCCGGACCGTTCCCCGGGGGAAAAGCCCCAGATCGTCCGCCGGACCCGGACTCACCTTTTCCCCTTCAGCCCAAAACCCGCCGACTCCACGAGTTCCAGTAGCCGGTCCCGGGTGTTGAGGTCGGGATCCTCGAGCACCTGGTCCATTAGGTGATCCAGGATCTCACCGAACCGGGGGCTGGGCTTGAGCCCCAAGGCGATGAGGTCCCGACCGTTCAAAGCCAGATCTTCCACTCGGAGGGGGGGGCGGGCCCGCAGCTCTCTCCGCAGGCGACGAAGGAGATCCAGAACTGGGGCCGAATCCAGACCCCACCGAAGCCGATCCAACCGGGCCTTCCCCAGCCAGATACGACCGAAGTTGGAAAGACGATCCGGGTCGGCCCGGTGGAGCCAGCGACGGAGCTCCGACGGCTCCGCAAGATCCAGGGGAGGCTCGAGGCCCATCCCAATCAGTTCCGTGATCTCCCGGATATCGGCGTTTGAATACCGGGACCGGATCATGAGGGCTGCAGCCCGGTCCCGAGCTCGGAGCTGAACGTCTGCCCCCGGACCCTCTCCTCCCTCTGGGACCCCCAGGCCATGGAGGAGTGCGGCAAGCCGGAGCGTGGGCCGGCCGGCCGGCAAGATATCCGTCAAAAGGAGGCAGTGGGCCCAAAGGTCCCGGTCCCTCCCGGAACGGGAGCACCCTTCCACCGCCGAGAGCTCCGGGTAGAGTGCCTCCAGCACCCCCGAGGCGGTATAGAGGGCCAGGGCGCCGGAGGGTCTTTCGTCCCGGGTGAGGATCTTCGTGAGCTCTTCCCGAATCCGTTCCGGGGAGAGAATGCTCAAACGGTCCGGGGAGTCGCAGATAGCCTTCCAGCTCCTTCCATCGATTCGAAGACCGAACCGGCCCGAGAACCGAAGGGCCCGGAGCACCCTGAGGAAGTCTTCCGAGAACCTTTCACTTGGGTTCCCGACCGTCCGCAGGAGCCGGGCCTCCAGATCCTCCCTGCCCCCAAACGGGTCTTGGAACGATTCACGGATCGGGTGCCATGCCACGGCGTTGATGGTGAAATCCCTTCGAGCGAGATCTTCCTGAAGGGTATCAGCGAACTCCACCACCGCATGGCGTCCCGAGGTCTCTACATCCCTTCGGAAGGTCGTGACCTCCAGGAGGACCCCGTCACGGGTGAGGACCCCAACGGTCCCGTGTTCAATTCCCACGGGCACCGTGCGGGGGAAGAGTTGCCGTACCACCCGGGGCGGGGCACGGGTGGCCATATCCCAATCCCCCGGCGGGAGGCCCAAGAGGGTGTTTCGAATGGCGCCACCTACCGCCCAGGTTTCGAACCCCGCCGTCTCAAGGGTCCTGGTGACCCACCTAACATACCCGGGTGCCTGCGGATTCCGATCCATCAGCCCACCAGGACGGCGCCCCCGTTGACATTCAGGACTTCCCCCGTGATATGGCGGGCCAGGTAGGAACAGAGGAAGACGATGGGGCCCGCGATGTCCTCCGGCGGAGGAATCCTTCCAATTGGGATGGACTGGGCAATGGCGTCCCTTACCCCTCCGCCGAAGGCGGGCTCGGCCATCTCCGTGTCAACCCACCCCGGAGCCACGCAATTCACCGTGATCCCCCTCGGCCCAAGCTCCACGCAAAGGCCTTTCACCATGGAGATAATGGCGCCCTTGCTGGCGGCATAGTCCACATGGAACGCCTCACCCCTCTGCCCGGCGGTGGAGCCCACCAAGACAATGCGCCCGTCGTCCCGAACCCTCCTGGCGGCCTCCCGGGTCGTGAAGAAGATGGAGTCGAGGTTGGCCTGGATGGTTCGGCGCCAATGGGCATCGGTCATCTGGGAAATGGGGATATTTTCCGCGGGCCAGATCCCCGCATTCCCGATGAAGAAGTCCAAACCCTCAAACTCCTTGTCGGCCCTCTCAAAAAGCCGCTCGGCATCTCGAGAGTCACCCAGATCTCCCGCTTCGGCCCAGGCATGGACCCCCATGCTCTTCAGGGCTTCAACCGTCTCTCGGGCTTCTCCTGATCGGCTTCGGAATCCGATTCCTACGGAGGCCCCGGCCTGAGCCAGGAGAAGGGCGGTAGCTCTCCCCACACCGCGGGAGCCACCGGTCACGACTGCGGTTTTTCCTTGAAGATCAAGCAGGTTCTTCATATATCTCCTCCCACCACCCGATCCTCCACCAGCTCACAGATGATGTGGCCCAGGGCAAGGTGCATTTCTTGAGCTCGCGCCGTGGACTCGGTCGGGATCACAATGGCCCAATCCGCGAGGAAGGCCAAACGGCCCCCTCCTTTCGCCAGAAAGGCCACCGTCTGGATTCCGATTGCTTTGGCGACCTCCGCCGCCCTAAGGAGGTTCTCCGATTCCCCACTGGTGGAGTGGAGGAAAAGAAGGTCACCCTCTGTCCCCAGGGCCTCCAGTTGCCGCGAAAAGACGGTCTCAAAACCAAAGTCGTTTGCACCGGCCGTCAACACGGAAGTATCGGTGGTCAGGGCGAGAGCCGGGAGAGGCTTCCTCTCCTTGCGGAACCTGACGATGTATTCGGCTGCAAGGTGTTGGGCGTCGGCAGCCGATCCTCCATTCCCACAGAAGAAGAGCTTTCCACCCCTTCTCAGGACTTCCGAGACCTCCGTTGCGAGCTCTTCGACATCCGCCCCCAGAAGATCCGCGACGTTCTCAGTCAGCTCCCTCAACTCTTTCAGGTGACTCCTGACGATGTCTCCGCTGGTCATATCGGGTCAGCGCCCCCCATTTGGTTGGAACGTCTCTCGAAGCCTTTGCCAGGCGCGCTTCTTCACGGTCAGGGGAATCACCTGCATAGGGTCTTCCCCCCTGAGAATCCGGGCGGGATTCACCCGGGCCAACAAGTCGAAACGATCCCTGCCGCCCCACTCCAAAAAAACCTCCTGGGCTTCCCTTACTGACGGGGAGAGGTGGGCCCGGCCGTGAAAGTCCGAGGCCATGAGGTCTACCCATCCCCTCTCGAGCAAGGTGACGGCACGCCTTCGGGGAAGGTCGCCGTACTTCCCGAGAACGGAGCCATGGTTCACCTGGAGCAGCGCCCCTCTCGCCCTCCATTCCCCTGGGAGAACCACCTCCCGGCCCAACCCGCGGTAGCGCTCAGGGTGGGCAATGATGGGCTTGATTCCCGAATCCACGAGCCTGTCGAGAACGGGCAGAGTGGAGGGGGGCACCTGGAGCCCTGGCCATTCCACGAGCACATACGGGGTCCCGGCCAAGTGGACCCTGGGGTCTGAAAGATCAGGATCGGGAATATCCAGCATCACCTCATGGCCCCGATGGAGTTCAAGGTCTGGGAATTCCTCCGCCGCCATCCGTCGAAGGGAGCCCCAAGCCTCATCCACCTTTGCGAGCCTGACTTCGAGTAGGCCCCGGTCCCTGGTCAGACTTCCGTCGAGGTGAGGGGTGGTGACAATTTGCCTGACCCCTGAGGCCTCGAATCTCCGGAGGCCATCCCGGGCCTCCTGCAGCGTCCTGGACCCGTCATCGACCCCGGGGACCAGATGGCTATGCAGATCGGTGAACCCGTTCGAGTCCCCTGGCATCAACTGAACCGATCCCCAACAAGCCCAAGGAGGCCATCCAGTCCGGCCCGGACATCCCCCTCCCGAGCCACTGCCTCACAAGCGTAGGTGAAGAAGGCATCGGCGGCCAAGAGGTAATAGGCCGCTTCGCGATTTCGCCCTGGCCTCTCGAGAGCCTGGCTCAGGACCTCCGTCCCCCGATCGGCCAAACCCATCGACCCCGAGGGCCCGTCTCCCCTCTCCAGGAGGTGCGGAAGGAACGGCGCCGGAATCGGAGGTACCCGGCCTCGCAACCAGGACTCAAAGGATTCCTCAGCCATATCGCGGTTTGTTGAAAAGGCCATAGAACTAAGATCCCGCAGCCACCAGCCGCTCGAGGATTTCGCGGCCCGCCGCCAGTGCGTCGTCCAACGCCGACGGGTCACCCACACCCGCCTGAGCCATATGGGGACGACCCCCACCCTTCCCCCCGACTCGTTCGGCCACCTCTCGGATGAGGAAATCGGCCCTGATACCACGGGCGATCAGGTCGTCAGAGACGAAGACGAAGAGGGTGGATTTCCCCTCCGGGAGCTCCGCAACCACAACGGCTACCCGCCCAGCCCCCCCCCCTCTGTACCCGTCCCCCCAATCCCGGACATCGTCTGCGCTCCGGGCGCGCAAGCGAACACCCCGGTACTCGATGGGCCCGGAAGGGCTCTCGAGGATTCCCTCGGAAACCAGGGTCTCCCCTCCCCCACCCCCGCCCTTCCGAAGTTCCATCAAAAGCCCCTCCACCTCCACCTTTTCCCTGAGAAGCTGAACCGCACGATTGGCAGCAGTTTCCGGGCGAGCCCGCAGGATGTCTGCCACCTCCTGAAGACGGCTCTCCACCTCCTGGAAATAACGAAACGCCCCCGGCCCGGTGACCGCTTCAATCCTCC
>JBDRDQ010000312.1:0-2166 GCA_043820695.1 Gemmatimonadota bacterium
CTCGGGCGAAGTTGATCCCCCAGGTCTGGTTCTCCTGGTCTCCGAAGCGCAATTGTGAGTAGGGAATCCGAAACTCGGACTTCGGTTTCCTCCGTGGCCGGCTCACCCTCGTGGGTCCATCTGGACAAGGTCCCCAGCCACCGGGGCTCGGCCCCAGACCTCATCATTCAGGGACCCGTCGATGGTCGGGGTGTCTACCTGGACTGAAGTGGCCGGGAGGATGAACAGGGTCGGCCGCGCGGCAACCCGGGATTCGATGCCGGAAGGGGGCACCGGGGTACGTACCTGACAGAGGAGAGACCCGGCTGGAAGCAAGAAAGCCAGGAGGGCAGGGATGGCCGGTGATCTCATGGAGTCCTATCCTGAGACTGAGGCGTCATCTGGCGCCCCTTGAAAATGCGGGAAGGGCCGGTGGAATCGGCTCATCCCCTCATGCGGCGCCCACCGCCGAAGGGTTTCAGGAGGAATGACGTGAAGCAGCCCCTTACCCTGGGTTCCAGTTTCTTCAAAGGCCATGGGCACGGCAACGACTACCTGGTCTTCGAACAGGGCGATGCCTGGCACGTGACGGCGGAAACGGTGCAGGCCATCTGCCACCGGCATCGGGGTGTAGGAGGAGACGGAATTGTCGCGTTCCTTTCCAAAGAGGCTTCAGAAGGACGCCAAGAGGGCCGGAGGGAAGAGTCCTCCCCGCCGCCCTTTCGTCTGCGGATGTTCAATCCCGACGGTTCGGAGTTCGAACGAAGTGGGAACGGTCTTCGAGTTTTCGGAGCCTACCTTTTCTCCAAGGGGGCGGTGGAGGCCAGGCGAGGCTTCCCTGTGGAAGTGGGAGGCGAGGTTGTGGGAATGGATATCCTGGGCGAGGAGCCGGGGGGCCTCCTCAACGTCGCCGTGGAGATGGGGATCGCCCGGTTCGGGATCGACGCAGTTGGGGGCCGAAGGGAGGCCTTCGGCGTCGACTCCACCCTGGACGGGCCTGACGGGTCTCCGTTGGAGCTTCACCTCGTCTCCATGGGAAACCCTCACTGTGTCGTAGTCCGGGACGAGCTTCGGGAAGAGGACCTTCTGGAGTTGGGACCTTTCTTGACGGCCAACAGGGCTTTTGCCGCCGGCACGAATGTGCAACTCGCGCAGGTTCGGGGGGCTGGGGAGGTCCAGATCCTGATCTGGGAGCGGGGTGTCGGACGTACGGCATCCTCCGGGACCAGCGCCTGTGCCGTAGCATCCGCCTGCGTCAGGGGAGGCCTCCTGCAAGCAGGGAGGATTCAGGTGGGGATGGAAGGGGGGAGCTTTACGGTCCAGGTGTCCCAGCAGATGACGGTACGGCTGGAGGGGCCGGTTCAGCCCCTCCTCACGGGAGAGTTGACCGAAGAATTTTTGTGTGGGCTGTCCTAGGGGACCCGGGGGGACCGTCCTGCATTCGAATGAGCCTGTCGCTTGGCAGGCCCCTAGGTCCTTACCCGCCACATGAAGAACATGCCTGCTCCAAGGAAAAGGAAGTTGGGAAGCCAGGCTGCGAGAAAAGGCTCCAAGGTCCCCGTTTCCCCAAAAGCCCCGGAGACTCTGAAGAGAAGCATGTAGAGAATTGTGGAGAGAAGAGCGATCCCGATCCCGTAGGCGGTCCCACCCCTTTTTGTGCTGGTGGCCAGCGGAGCTCCGAACAGGATGATGACCAGGGTGGCGACAGGGATTGCCATCTTTTCCTGGCGGTCCACCAGGAGCTTGTTGGGCCTGCCCCCGGAGCGGGTCATGATGTCTGCCAACCGCCCCATCTCCTTGTAGGTCATTTCCTCCGGGTCCTTGGGCACCTCGAGGAACTCCTCGGGTCGCTCCCGGAATCCGCGAGTCTGAAGGGTCTGGTACTTGAATGCCAGCTCCTCTCCGTCCTCGAGGAAGATGCGGTAATAACCATCCTCGAAGGTCCATCCCACACTTTGATCGAAGCGCACGATTCTGGCGGTGAGGTGGTCCGTCGGGCGGTTGGACCCCGGCTCCACCGTTTCCATCACCACCTCGTTCAACGTCCCGGCGGAAACACTCAGGCTTCGTACGCTGAAGTTCCGGCCACCCTCCCCCTGGAAGGAGAAATTCCCCCGAAAATCCCGTCTGAGATTCTGCTGTTGGAGGATCTCGCTGGCGATAGTGTTGGCCCGCGGTACCACCGCA
>JBDRDQ010000313.1:0-8861 GCA_043820695.1 Gemmatimonadota bacterium
CACATGGCCTACCTCTCTATGGGGGCTACTCTTCCTGAAGGAGCCAGCAGTCAGCTCGGACTGGTCGACGCCTGGAGGGTCCAGGTCATTCGCCCCGGAGAGGGGATCGTTGCCGAGGATGCGGGTCCGGTGAGCCCGGACCAGCAAAGCGTGACGGTGAGTCTCTCCGTGACTCTGCGGGCGAACTGCGAGCAGCTGACGATCGTGATCGAGCTCTCGTCGGTTGGAGAAGTCTGGTTCCGAAGTGAGGGACCGAATGAGGTGTGCGTCGGCGCCGGGAATGGGATTCAGGCCCAGAATCTCCAGTGGGTTGGCCCCGTCCTTGGCCTGTCTTCCACGGGCCTGTTTTTCTCGCTGACAGAGGGGGGAAGCCCCCAGACTCAACTCCTTACGGTTAGCAACCAGGGTGGAGGGACGCTGACCTGGAGCGCGTCCGAAGACCGGTGGTGGCTGGAGATCTCACCGGCTTCCGGCTCCCTTGGCGCGGGGCAGTCGGCAGACATCTCAGTCACCGTGACCGACTTCGACCTCACCGGAGGCCAGTATCTGGGCGACATTACGGTGTCCGATCCGAACGCTATCAACTCTCCCCTCACTGCCTTGGTAACCCTGGATTATGTCCAGAAACCTCGAATCGGACTCTCCGCCTCGACGCTGACATTTGGCACGGATGAAGGAGTAGACCCTCCTCAGCAAACGCTGACGATCACGAATGTAGGTGGGGGCACTCTCAACTGGACCGCAGCTGAAAGTGTGGGATGGCTGGTCCTCTCGCCCCTCTCGGGATCCCTCGGGCCGGGTCAGTCCCAGAATGTGGTGGTACTGGTGAGCCCCGGAGCCCTCCTCGGCGGAACGTACGGGACCACCATTGGAATTACGGCTCCGAACGCGGCCAACTCTCCGCGCTCGGTGGCGGTGGGGCTTACGGTCCGTCCGAGGCCCCGCATCGGGATCATTCCAGCGACCCTCTCCTTCACCATGGTTGAAGGCCAGAATCCGGGCGCCCAGCTGCTGACCATCAGCAATACGGGCGGTGGGACGCTGAACTGGACTGCGAACGTGGGAAGTGCGGCCTGGCTCGGGCTCTCTTCCGCGTCCGGATCGTTGGCGAGCGGGCAGTCTCAGAACGTCTCAGTTTCGGCAAGCGCCGCTAGCTTCGATCCGGGGGTATACCAGGCTTCCATCACAATCGCCGATCCCTGGGCCATGAACTCGCCTCGGACCGTGCCGGTGACCCTTACGGTGAATCAGGGACCCCTCATCGGGCTCTCCGCCACGGTTCTCAATTTGGTCGCGTTGTTCGGCGCCAACCCGTTCGAGCAATATGTGACTGTGTCGAATGCGGGAGGAGGGGTTTTGGAATGGCAGGCTACCGATAATCGCGCCTGGATCCAGCTCACGCCTTCGTCAGGCATTCTCGGGACCATTGGCGGGGTTGGCCTGGCCCAAACCATGACGGTCGGGATCAATGTTTCGGGGTTGACGGAGGGGAACTACCTGGGGACCATCACGGTCTCCGACCCAGACGCCGAAAACTCACCGCGAACTATCCAGGTGAACCTCTCCGTCCAAGCCAGGGTGGCGCCGGTGATTGCCAACCTTGCCATGAACCTGGTCAAATTGAACGACCCGACCTGTCTGAATCCCGAGGGCTCCGGGTCCCGGTACCGTGTCACCTTCGACTTTTCGGACACGAACGGAGACCTCCCCGTGCAGGCCGGCTCCTTCGTGGGAACACCCGTCGAGGTGGTGGCGGGTTTCCCGGACTTTTCTCCCATCCTCACTAGAGCGACGGCCAACGTGGATGGAAACGGGTTTGGCGGCCAAGCCAGACTCGATCTCTGCGTCTACTACAACTACAACAATGGAGTGAACCTCTGGATCAGGCTCGAAGACGGATGGAGCCTGATGAGCAACCAACTCTTCCTCTCCCACGAGAGGGAAGGGGGGGCCAACTCGCCTCCGCAGGGTTCAGGGTCCCAGGCTTCCGATGGGATATCGAGCTCCGGCAGCGTGATGATCTCCGGCGGCGGCGGGGGATAGAGGGCTTTCCATGGCGATCAAGAATTGGCCGAGCAAGGTCACCTGGGCTCAGTTCAAGGAGGTGGACAAACCCCCGGGCGGGGCCACCACCAATGCTCACATCGAAGGGCAGTACTCCAACCCTCCTGGAAAACAGTTCCAGGTCGCGAAGGTGGGGAAACACTTCAAGCTCACCAACGTCAACCTGGTGTTGAAGTTGATACCCTCCGAGTCCTGGGTGGTGAAGGGAAAACAGAGCGAGATGCTATTGAAGCACGAGCAGGGGCATTGGGATATCCTTGGCCTCATCGCCAGGGAGTACCATCGGGAGATCAAAAAGCTCCAGGCCAGCAGCGTCCAGCAGCTGAAGGTGCGTTTCAATAAGCTCGAAGCCCGGATGGCGAAAAAGAGGGATGAACGCAACAGCGGAACGGGAGGGTACGATACCGAAACCGACCACGGGAAGAAGAAAGCTCAACAGAAAAAGTGGGACGCCCTCTTGAGCTCTTGCATCAAGTCCACGAAGAACTTGCCTGGCAAGTAGAGTCTCTCAGGCGCCCCTGCGGGCGGGAGGAACCCTCACTCCACGGTACCGGTATCTCCTGGCCTTTCCGCACCCCCGACTGCATCCGCCGCCCGCCCGGCCACTAGACCGATACCGGCTGGCGCCCCGAAGGCGCCGGACGCTCCAAGAATGGCGGTTCCACCTACCGCTGCCGCGGTGATGTTCCCGCCAGCGTCATTCGGGAGAACCGCGCCCATGATATTCTGGAGGACGCCGTTTGCCGTGTTGACAAGGCCTCCCACGATGGCCCCGGCAACATTGCTCAATCCATCGGTCAACTTGCCTCCCAGGTGGGATCCCACACCCGCCGATAGGGCGTCACCAGCCATGGAAATCAACCCGGCCCCAAGGTCGCTCCAGGTGAAGCCGACCCAGCGACAGCTGGGTACCTGAATCCCCATGCCCAGGGGCGCGACCAATCCAACGTTGGCGCCG
The DNA here is from genome assembly GCA_043820695.1 of Gemmatimonadota bacterium. Taxonomy (GTDB): domain Bacteria; phylum Gemmatimonadota; class Gemmatimonadetes; order Longimicrobiales; family Gaopeijiaceae; genus JABDNZ01. Next base: position 3,023 of record JBDRDQ010000313.1, read on the forward strand.
CCTACGTCGATACAATCCTGGATGGAAATATTGAACACCGGCGTGGTGATGGCGACAGCGCTTCCGGAGGCGCCGATGAGGGATATGGCTCCTCCAGCCGGTGTCTCTTGAACTGCGTAGGAGGGCATCCAATACTTGTGGCCGGCTCCGAACGTGCAGAGGCCAATGGACGGGGAGGCCGTGACAGGAGGCGAGGGGATGTGGGGTTGCCCCATGCCCCAGTCGTGCCCCGCCAGGATGTCCCCCATGAACTCGGTGGCCACGTTGAATTGAGTGAACTTCCCGAAGATCAATGCCGAGGCGGGGTTTGTCATGAACGCAAACCACGGGTAGGTGGGAATGGGTGCCGGGTTAACCGGGGATGGTGGAACAGGGGGCATACTGGGTGGCAAGACCCCATGGAGGTCGGTTCCGAGGCCGGTTATCGGAGGGAATTTGGCAATCCGGAATGTCACGATCTCGCCTCCCGGCGGTTAGATAGTGGAAGGCCCGAAATGCAGGTTTCGGACCCGGATACGGCTGGCGATCTCCTGATCTTCCCCGGGTTTCAATGGCTTCAGCCAGGGGATCCGGGCGCTCCATACCAGAGAAAGGAGTCGCTCATCCACGTCGACGAAGGTGTGGTATAGCTGTGAGTCCAACTCCTGGTCCCTCCCGGATGGTCCCCATTGCGGCAGGTGGAAAACCGGTCGTATGCCCGGCAGATGAACCCCCATGACCGGTTCGGCCGGGTCCATCCCGTAGAGGGTAATTCTCTCGTCCCCCCGCAAGAAGGGCAGGCGTAACCCAATGGGTGCGCATCGGGCCAACTCGGGGTGAATGAGTCCTGGGATCTCCTCCCGTTCCGCATACATCATGTTCCCGCGGCAGAATCCAGCAGGGACCTGTCCACTCAGGACCTCGGGGATCTGGTCCATGTTCCCCTCGGCCATGGGGGGCAGTCCCATCATGGCGGTACGGGGAAAGAGCCCGACGTCCATGTAGTCGAACCCGGCAGGGACCGGCATTTCCATCCACCGGAGGGGATCGGAGGGCCAGAGCCGGTCTGGGGTCAGACGGTCTTCGGCCAGTTCGATATTCGGAAGCTCCTTGCCCACGATGGTCTGCTCGTCGGCAACCATGGCGTAGCCCTTGCCGTACGTGTTCCGTGGATAGGCGACTGGGGGGACGGCCCGGAGAAAGTCCTTCGCTACAGCAGAAATGCGGCGCAGATCTTCGGGCTTTGCGTTCCCCTTCGCTGACTCGGCCACCATGGATTCGAAGTCCTGGTCCACCCCTCCGTAAGCGAGCTCGTATCGAAGGGGCATGGCCTCGAAAGGTTCCGGAGGCGTGAACACCAGGCGGTCCCCCTCCCGGTCCACGTACCGCACGCCGCTGACCTTCGCATAGTGCCGGAGGTTGCCTACCACGACCCCCACCTTCATACCGGCCACCGGGTGGGGGGGGCGGGCATGAGCTCGAACGATGAGGTCGGTTCCACTGGAATAGGCCAGGACCTCGGGGACCTCTTTCATGGAGGGCTGCCCCCCAGGGACCAACTCGTCGTGGGGTCGGTTGGCCAGGGAGAGGGGTATCTGCTCCTCCGCCAGTTGCGGTTGACCCGAACCCTTGAGCCGGTACGTGACCTTGAGGGCGATGCCCAGCTCGAGGTGACCGGTGATGGTTCCGGTGGTGACACCAAGGGGTGACGGAGTCGGCGTCAGGTGGGCCGGGATCTCGGGAAACGGCTGGTCCCGCAAAGGCGTGGGCCGGGGAATCTCCGAAGGCGTCTGGCTCATGAACGCACCCTCAGCTCATGCCCCGTGGGGTGGGGGCCGGTACGGCGGTGGCTCCCGGCCAGCGAAGCTCGGCCAAACGTAATTCCTCGGGGCGGAACAGGTATCGGAAGAGGGCGAGGTACGTGACGATCAGCACCCGTTGGGGAGCCAGCACCACGATGGTTGAGACCGAAAGAGGAAAACGCGACTTCAGTTCGCCGATGGATGCATGCACGGTGGGTCCCCATTCACCCGGAACGGCTTGCTCCGGTGGGAGCGGAAACAAAAGGTCCCCATCGGCATCGAAACCGGACAGGGAAAGGGTTATACCGAGCTCCCCGGTAGGGCAGACGAGGTCGGGAACGGCCTGGTTGAAAGCCGTGCGAATGAAAGCCCGGGGCAGGGCCATGGGATCCTGGGACTGGCCCAGCTCATCGAAGGATCCGGGACCGCTGGCATCAAACAAGGGACCTATCGGCTTGTAGAGACAGGCAGGCTCCGGGGCCTGTTTCCAATCGGTGATGAGGGCCTCGGGTCGTTCGAGATTAGGTAACGGCTTCCCCTCCACCTCCTCCTTGCACATGCAGTATCCGCGACCGTCAGGGTTGAACGGGTGGATGACCTCTTCACCGGCCAGAGTCCCAGGTCCACCAAAAGCTCGGTCGTTGGTGAGAGGCATGGTTTCGAAGGGTTCGGCCTCGGAGCGCATGAAACCCCCGATTCCCTTCAACCACTGGCGGTCGCCAAACACCTCGATCCGTTTATCGACAGGACCGCATTGGACCCTGAGGGTGAGGTGCCGGGAAGCCCAACCCCGGGGTGCCTCCGCCTGACCGAAAACGAGAAGATCGATACCCTGTTTCCTGAATTCCAGTTCCGGCAGAAGGGTCACGCCCTCGAAGGAAGCCGGCTCCCCAAGGACGGGCCACATTTGGTCGGTGGGAACAGGCTCAAGACTCCCGTCATCAGCCATCCGATACGTGACCTTGCAGGCCACCATGGCGGTCTGCTCCCAATCACCGGTGGAGCCCACCAGGGCCTCTCCAGGGAAGTCTGTGCTGTTGGTGAAATCCATTCGACCGTTCTCGCCTCGACTACCTTGAGTTCCTCGTTACTCGGCGTAATCCGGATGTCCGACCCAGGGAATCCGGACCAGGGCCCGATGGGTTTCGAACATTCCCATTTCCGAGAGCTCTGTTGAGCGGGCCTCGAAGTCCTGTTCGTCCGTCAGGGCCTCGGCCTTTTCCGGAGTGAGGAAGATCCTACGGACCTCTATCGTGAAAAACTCCCGCTTCGTTTTCACGACGGCGTCTTCCTCGCCCTTCTCCCAGTAGTCGGCGGGTATCTCTTCGCCGTTGACGGCCCTTTCCAGGTGGGATTCCCTGAGCCCTTCCAAGGCCTTGAGATAAAAGAAAGAAGAGGCGGTATCCCTTGCGTCGCGGGTGAAGGACATGGGGTTCCCTCAGTCTCCTGGCTATTGTTGGAACCGCCCTCAGCAGTTCATGCGGATTCTTTCGCCGTCGATCTTCACGTCATCGTTGGCGTAGACCTTCATGTCGCCCCGGGTGGCGATGATCTCCTGCCTCTTGGCTTTGATCAGGGCGTTTTCCTGGGCTTCGATCCTTACGTCGGCATCACTGGTGATGGTCACCTCTTCACGGCCGTGAAGCATGAGCCGGCGGGATGAGATGGCCAGGTCCCCTTCCACGTTCAGGGCCACGGGCCCACCCCCGAGCTCGATGACCGTGCCGCCGGCGCCCACGCGGATGGTCAGGCTGGTGGCACCCTCCGAGTCCAGAAGCCGCACGCAATCCTCCGATTCGCCGGACGGGGCTGGCGGGAGAGAGTGAGTGCGGTGGATCACCAGCTTCTGATTGCGACTGAGCTCGATGACCTGCGGCAGTGTCTGGGTCTGGGCTTCGCTGGCTGCGGCAGGCAGGCTGGATCTCTCTTTATCCATTGTTCTTGATCATCCCTCCTGTCACTTCGACGATGGGTCCGGAAATTTTGATGCCGCCCGGACCGAGCTCGATGGTGCTGCCACCTCCAGAAATCGTTACCGTCGCGTCGCCCGAAACACTGATCATGGGGGCCGAAACAGATAGCTCCGCCCCCGCCGTTGCGGTGAGGTTCGCTCCAGCCTTGAGGCTCATATTGGCGCCGGCATCCAGGGTCTGGTTCGCCCCCACCTTCACATCCTGATTGGCACTCACCGTGATCTTCTGGTTTGCGCCGACCGTGATATCCTGGTCCGTTCCTGTGCTCAGGACATGGGCGGCTCCAATCTTGTCCGACTTCTTGGCCCCGATGTCCGTTGTCTCGTTGGCCCCCACCTTCTTCGTCCGGTCGGCCCCCACCGTAATCGTCTGATTCGACCCAACGTCCACCGACTGGTCCGCCCCCACTGAGAGGCTGTCGTTCACGCTGACACTGGACGACCGGTTGTTGCCCACCGTTTCGGTGGAATCATTCCCTACGGTGGTGCCCTTATCGTACTGGGCGTGGACGGTGAACTTCTCCTTCCCGGGTGTGTCGTCCATCGAGAGCTCGTTGTAACCCGAGCCCTTGTGAGTGTTGGACTTGATCCCGCTCACCACGCCGCCGTCCGGAAGGGGGAAGGGGGGCATCACCTCCGCGTTGTAGACCCGCCCGGTGACGATGGGCCGATCGGGATCCCCCTCCAAGAAGTCGACAATGACCTCCTGACCGATCCTGGGAATGGATACGGCTCCCCACCCTTTGCCCGCCCAGGGGTGGGAGACGCGGACCCAGCACGAGGATTTTTCGTCCCGTTTCCCCTCTCGGTCCCAATGGAATTGGACCTTCACCTGCCCGTTTTTCTCCGTGAAGATCTCCTCTCCGGAGGGGCCAACCACCATGGCGGTCTGGGATCCCTGGACGACGGGCTTGGGGGTCCTACTGGGTGCACGGAACGGAATCGATGCCGGCATGCACTCGAACTCATTCGTATACTCAGCTTCCTGCTTCGCCGAGCGGTAGCCGCCGCCATGCCCCGAGTGCCACACGCTCTTCAGGAAGTAGGTCTGGTTCAGGTCGGCACGGTAGTGTTCGGACAAATCGAACTCATACCCGCTTCGGAAAGCTCTGCACCGCCCGATGCCCCTCACGATCTCCTGGGCGGCAGCTTGTTCCTGAAGGCGAAGGGAGGCGTACCGCTCACCATCAGAGAGCTTGGCATACTTCCCCGGGTAGTCGTAGATCTCTTCGTAGTCGTCGTCAGAGGCCGAACTTTCGAGATTCATGGATGGCTGGGAAAAGTCATAATCGGTAATGGTCACCTTGGCCGTGTAGACCTGGTGTTCACGTCCCAACTCGGTTATGACGTCCTCGTCGTCCCGGACGTCGGGGGACTGCTCGACCCTGAAGATCTCCTGTCCCTTGCAGGCCTCGACCGCGCTTCTGTCATCGGCCAGTATGAGCTTGTGACCTTCTCCGGAATGCTGGAAGAAGTAGAAAATTCCCTCCTCCTCCATGAGCCTGGACACGAAATTCAGGTCGGACTCCCGGTACTGAACGCAGTATTCCCGGGGTGAATAGCTCTCGACGCACTTGATGTCGAAATCTGCCTGACCGTACTTCCCAAACACCTCCTGAAGGATTTCCAGAACGGTCAATTGCTGGAAGATCTTACAGTCCTTGTTCAGCGACAGGAACCAGAGCCATGGAACGATCTCGGCCTCATAGCTCGTCAGCTCCTCATCTCGGCCGTGCTGGGCGAATCGGTTGCAGATTCCGTGAATCTCCCGGTCCGACCCGTCAGGAAGCCGGAGAGTGAGGACCATGGGCTCCCGCAGCACCTTCATGGGATCGATGCCGGTCTCTTCCGAGAGCAGTTGGAGTGTGAACTCGAACGGCTCCGAGACATGCTCCTCACCCGAAAAACCCTCCAGGAGAAGGATGTTTTCCCCAAGGGACGGGACATCGACGCGAAAGAACCTGTCCTTTTGCGAATATCGGGGCATGAAACCGTTCTCCCTTTCTCAGCCATGAGCGCCTAAGGGCGCGGGTCCTTCTTCCGTCGACCTGGCTTCAGGCGACGGTTCCCCATCAATCCAGGGAAT
>JBDRDQ010000314.1:0-7229 GCA_043820695.1 Gemmatimonadota bacterium
GAACCTGCTGACCCCGGGAGACGGGCCGGGCGGGAACATCATCTCCGAGGGGATGGCGAATTTCTCCACCCTCCTCCTCTTCGAGGAGATCAAGGGCGAGGCCGCCAGACGGGAATTCTCCAAGCGGTTGGAAACTCGATATGCCCGGGAGCGGCGAGCCGACAACGAGCGGCCCATGGTAGAGGTGGACGGCTCCCGCGAAGGGGACGGCACGGTCACCTACGAGAAGGGTGGGTGGGTGCCCTGGATGCTCATGCGGCTGATGGGTAGGGAGGCCATGATGGCGGGCCTTCGGGAGTTCATCGCCCGCTTCCAAGACGGGCCGGACTATCCTCTCCTCCAGGACCAGATTCAGGTGCTCCGGGAGTTCGCCCCCGACACGGCGGCGTTCGACGACTTCGTGAACCAATGGTACTTCGACGTGGTCGTGCCCTGGTACCGGGTGGAGGCGGCGGAGAAGCGCCCGGAGTCAACGGGGGGCGAAGGCCCGGAAGGGTGGGAGACCACGTTTACGCTCCGGAACGTCGGAACCGGCCGCATGACCGTGGATGTTGCGGTGACCGTGGGAGAACCCTTCGACGAGGATGGGGAAGCGCTTGGAGACTACCGGGAGGTGCGGACCACCCTGACTCTGGGGGCTGGTGAGGAGCGAGTGGTCACGATCCGCTCCGACTTCGAGCCGAAGCGAATCATAGTGGACCCCGACGTTCGGGTTCTTCAACTTCGGCGGGAACAGGCGGTTCACGAGTTTTGAGGCGTTCGGAGAATCCGGAAAGTAGTCATGTGGAAGAACCCTGATTGAACCACGCCGGGATTGCCGGAGGCTCCATCGTTTGAGAGGATGGGGTCATGAAGGCAAGATGAATAATGATCTCAAATTAATCACAGCAAACACGCATGGCGATTCTTGATTCGCAGGCCGTGGGTTCGAGCCCCGTCCGGCTCACTTGCGGAAGTTGTCGGCAGATAAAGTCCTTGCCCATTTCTTAGCGGCAGCACCATTTTTCCTCTCGGCGGCTGACTGGGCTGGAATGGGCCGTCTCCTCTCACTGGAACCATCAAGGTGGCGTCCAGGCTCTCTCTGGGCGAGGGCTCCATGGCGGCAGGCGCATCTAGGGGTCTCGGCTGGGCTACCAGCATGCTCGCGCTCCAGACGGTGGAGTGGCTCGTGCTCATTCATGTGTTAGTCTACGACCAAGCCCGGCCAGACCTGGCGGCCGGGGGCGGGTTCCTTGAGCTATACTTCTGGGCGTGTTCTATCAGCCTCTTCCTCCAGACCATTGGCATCCTTCTGGTCGTTCGAGGATGGCACCGCACCGGAGGCGTCCTCCAGTTGGCGTCCTGCACCCTTCACCTTCCGAAGGGCGAGGGAATCGTCGGGTTGGTCGGGGGAACCAAAGCACTACGGTACCGTGGCAACGTTTAGGAGTCGGTCAACTCACCCTTGCCAGGGCCGCATACCTGCGCGTAGCTTCCCAAGATACCTTGAACTCCTCAGTTGGCAGAGGCCACAACCATGAATGAGGCGCTGTCTCCTTTCAGTCCCCTCCGGGCCCGCCAGGGTTGGGCAATCCTTTCCGGACCCGAGGACCCCTGCGTAGTCAATCTCAACTCAAAAAATCCAGGTCCGTGAGTGGGTCGACTATCCACCATGGGCTTTCTTTGGCCTAGATCATTCCCAAGGGAGGTCGGGTAAAACACAGGTCAGCAGTTGGCGCCACACAGTGCCTCTCCCCCTTTGGCCTTCGGACCCAAGGGGGGATGGCGAAGGCACAGGCGCTCGTGATCACAAGCCCATTGGCCGGTAGTGGGCTACCCCTTGCAAAACCGCAAGTGGATTTCGACCGGCCGCAGGAGGTCGTCATGAGGAAGGTCTTTGTGTTCTGCATGGTCTGCAGCCTGCCGTTCCTGGTCTTAGGCTGCGGGTATGGTCAAAGCGGGAACGGTGCCGGGGCGCAGGAACAGGTGGGCGCGCTACCCAATTACGGCTTCGAGTCCGATGTGATGCCCATGGCGGAGATCGGCCGGGTCTTCGAAGAAATGGGTAGGGAGATGCAGCAAAACGGCAGCGCCACGTTCCTGGGGGTTACCTATCCCCTCACCGGAAACGGGCATATCGAATTTGGCATCAACCGACGGGCACAGGGTGACCAGGGCCTCCGGACCTCCTTCGGGGTGGAGTTCGCTTCGACCGGTCAACCCGAACCACCCGAACGCCGCCGAGGAGTGGCCAACACTCATTACGAGGGAAGGATGGCAGACGGGACACCGGCCCAGATTGCCGATGCCCTTGATCAGTTCGCCGAATCCTTGGCCACCACCGGGGCTTTCGCCTGGGACTTCAGCAGCGTGGACTTCGCAGGCACGGCCATAATCGACCAATACCTCGGCCAGAACACCCGAAACCCGAGACAGCCCTACCGGTTCGAAATGGAGATCACATTCGGCGAAGGAGAGGTCCAACGCCACGACGACCGGGAGGATCAAGAAGAGGCGTTGGATGCAGGAGAGGCCGTCCTGCTCGGGAACACCAGTGTGGAAGGTGCCGATCAAGCCACGGTGGTAGAGTCTCTACGAGCTCTCAGCGCAGCGCTGAGAGCCGGCCAGCTCGTGGTCGGTGGGGGAACAGCCGACATCGGGGATCAGGCCCGTCTTGGCTTCGCTCATGTGGAGGTCCCTGGGGGCTCTCACAAAATCGAGATGGGGTTGCAGTGGCCGTCTCTCCCGGCCCCGCCGCCACAGGAGCCGGCCACAGGCCCTAGCTACAATGAGGAAACCTCGATGCCCACCGCCGAGTTCGCTGCAATGCTCCAGCGCATCGCCACCGAGATCCTGGCGAGCGGGAGCTTCACGCTCGAAGGGGAGACGTACACGGTGGGCGATTCGATTGGGGGCGAGATCAGTTTCACCCCCCGCGGGATGACGATCGAGATGGGCTACAGGCGTTAGGTTCCAGGGTTAAAAGACCTCAAGTCGCCGAGCGGGAGGGGGCGCCTTTGTGCCCCCCTCCCACTCGTTTGCCCAAAACAATCGCGGCGAGTCGGCCTCGTAAAGGAGCGCCCAGGCTCGTAAAAACCTCACCCCCCAAAAGGAGATTCCGCCAGCAATGACAGGGTCTTCGGCAGAAACCGTCCCGCCCGATAGGGGAGATTCCCCATCCGTCTTTGGTTCTTACGCCATCTCCTACATCCTTCTCGCGGTGCTCCTGGGCAGCTTGGTCTACTACGCCGGGATTTGGAACGTGATGGCATACACCAGGCTCCTGGATGTCTTCTTCAGCAGCGGGATCATCGGCTACCACGACGTGCAGCTTGGGATCGTAGAAGGAATCCCCGATCACAAATTCTTCCTCTTCTCCCAAGACCCCATTGACTGGCGGTTGGTGGGCGTGGTGGCCGCATTCTACTTCCTCTTTTGGGGAATCAAGGCCGTACAGTTCCATGGCATCGCCCGATTCCTGGGGATGAAGGGGGATGGAGGCCAACACTCCAGAGCATTCTTCTACGGGGTCGGCCTCAACATTCTGTGCCCGTTCAGGCTTGGAAATGCCGCAATGGTGGGCTCCTGCGAGGCCCAGGGGGAAGACCCGGGGTTAGCCGGGACTGCGGTCTACACCCAGGAGATATTCGTCCTCTTCGAGATTGCTCTCTTCGCCCTCCTGGGTCTCGCCTTGAACGGGTGGTCCACCTGGCTGGGCCAACTTCTTTGGGCCCTGATCATCTTCGCCGTGGCGTATTTCCTCACCCGCCCCGCCCTCATCGGCGGAGTGCTGATTCCGGGGCAGGCTACCAGGTCGCAGGGAAAAATGGTCCTTCGGCAGCTCTTAGGAGACCCGAAGGTCCTCATGTACTTGGCGATCCTCTCCATCCTGGCCTTCCTCATCGACGATTTCACCCCGTACCTGATCTCCCAGGCTTTCACCACGGACTTCGTGATCCTGAACGTCACCTTTCCCGTGATCCAGATGGGCGTTGTCGCCGGGTATATCGCTCGGCAGGTCCCGCTCACTCCGGGGGGAATCGGCCAATGGGAGTGGGGATTTGCCGCGGCCCTATATATGGGGGGCGTGGGCTTTCCCGAAGCGGCGACCATCGCCCTTTTGGAAAGCCTCATGCGGCACGGAACGGGCGTCCTGATATTCGGGGCGGTTACCCTGCTGAAGGGATCGAAGACCAGCATCCGGGAGGTGCTGCCCAGGGTCCTATGGCCTTCCGGCGCCGTCCCGGGCGCCTTGGGCTCCAGGTGAGGAGGGGATGAGCCATGACTGACATGACTGAGCAGATGACCGATCCCCGCCGCCCCAACTCCTCCAGCCACGGGCCGGACTCCCTTCCGGGGGTGGGACCACCCTTGGTTCCTGACCCCGGCCGGCTCCTCATGGGTTGTGTCGTCCTCCTTTGGGTGATCATCGGGGTTTTCGTTCTGGACCAGCTTTCCATCCTTCTGGCAGACCTCTGGTTCTTTGAGAGCGTCGGCCAGGAGGCAGTGTTCTGGACCAACTTCTGGACCGGTGCGGTCCTTTTTGGAGTGGCGGGTGTGGTTGGTTTTGTGGGGGTGGCGGCCGCCGCCTACACCAACCCAGTAGGCCCGCGGGCCAAGAGGTTCGCGGTGAACGCGGGACTCATGCTCGGCCTCATGGGCGGGTTCTTCCTCAGCCACCGGTATGGGGACTTCCTTCTGACCATCGGCGGAACCGGGTTCAACGAAGTTGATCCGGTATTCGGCCTGGACATCGGTTTCTACGTATTCACTCTCCCCTCGGTCTGGACCACCATCTGGTGGGCCCTCTCCGCCATTGGCGCGGGCCTGGTTTTCGCCATCGTCTACGCTTACCTGGGCCGGCGAGAGGCGCCGGGTACGGGACTCGGAAAGCTCTGGCAGCTCCTGGGCCACATCGCCTCACCGCTGACGCTCCTGGCGTTCCTCCTCTTCTCATTTGTCGCGGCCGTGGGGGTCTGGTTCTTCCGGTACGACATACTTCTTCGTGACAACTCCGCCTCGGCGGTCTTCACCGGGGCCTCGTATGTGGACGTCACCGGCCTGGTCTCTACGGTGAACTACTATGCCATCACCGCCTTCGTCATTGCCGGTGTCGCCCTGGGGGTGGCCTACATCCTCCATTTCCTGAGGGGGGCCGCCCGAGGTGAACCGAGAGAGGGTTGGAACCGAAAGGTCAGGCTGGCCGGCGTGGTGGTTCTTGCCCTGGTCGCGGGGGACTTCCTCTTCCGGATCGGGGTCCAGGTACGGGAGATCGTATCCGTGTCTCCCAACGAGCCGGTGATACAAATCCCGTACATCCGACAGCACATCGATGCCACTCGAGCTGCTTATGGTCTCGAGGATCTGGAGATCGTCCCCTTCGTCCCCAATGGCCCGGGAGACCCCATCCCTGATTTGGATAGCCTCCTGGCTACGGCCACCCTTTCGAATGCACCCCTCTGGCCAGGTTTTGTGAGTCGCCTGGAACGACTCATCGATCCCCAGCACGCCGGTCGGATTCTCCTCACCGGCGGGGACGGGATGGTCTACGGCCCCACCATGGAGATCTTCCGGCAGCAGCAGCAACTCCGGACCTATTACGACTTCCTGGATGTGGATCCCGTTCGGTATCAGCTGGACGGGGAAACCCGGATGTTCGCCAGTGCGGTTCGGGAGATCCCCCTCATCGAGCCCCAGCCTTGGCTTGCGTGGTGGGGGCAGCAGTTCGTGCTCTTCACCCACGGTTACGGCCTGGTCCTTTCGGCAGTGGGAGAGGTGACGCCCGAAGGTGAGCCCATTTTCGCAGTGCGGGACATCCCGGGTCAAACCGAGCGACCTGAGTTGGACCTCCAAAACCCCAGCGTCTACTACGGGGAAGGGGCGGGGTCCATGGCGTACAGCAACGTTCGCAACATGAAGGAGCTCGACTTCCCCACGGAGGAAGGCCGGGCGGAGGTCGTCCTTGCTCCTGACGTAAACGCAGGCGTCCACATCAACTCCCTCTTGAAGCGCCTGGTGTTCGGATGGCAGAGCGGCCAGTTCTGGGACATCCTCTTCTCCAGGCTCATCGGAGACGAAACACGGGTCCACTATTACAGGATGCCACTGGACCGGGTCGGCCGAATCGCACCCTTCCTGTACCTGGACTCCGATCCCTGGGCGGTGGCTGTGGATGGCGGAATCAGCTGGCTCCTGAACGGGATCACCTACACGGACCGGTACCCCTACAGCAAGCTCGAATGGATCGGAGACAAGTCCGACGAACGGGCACCTATCCCCACGGACTGGGAGCAGGTGAACTACGTGAGGGATGCGGTGAAGGTCGTCCTGGATGCCTACGACGGGCAGGTGAGGCTCTACAAGTTCGCCGACGAGCCCATCATCAATAGCTGGGCGAGCATCTACCCCACCCTCTTCGCGTCGAAAGAAGAGATTCCCTCGGAGGTTCGGGCTCACCTTCAGTATCCGGTGCAACTGTTCCACCTGCAATTCGACGACGTCTACATCCTCTACCACATGAAGGACCCCATGACCTTCTTCAACATGGAGGACATGTGGGACGATTCGGACGAGGTCCTGGGGCCCATGTTGGACGAAGGGAAGGCCATCACCTTTTCCATTGAGCCATACCATTGGATTGCCCAGACCGGGAGCCCCCTCCCCAGGGCCCAGGGACCCCGGGCCCAGTTCGCCATGTCAATGGTTTTTACACCGGAAAGCGCTTTGAACTTGAGGGCCATCCCCACAGTGTACATGGACGGGGAAGACTACGGCCGGATCGTGGTCCTTCAGGTGCCCAAAGGTCATTACTCCTACGGGCCAGAACAGGCCGACGCGGCCATCGACCAAACCCCGGACATCTCCCGGCAGTTCGACTGGTGGAACCGGCAGGGCATGGACGTAATACGCGGGCACACGACGACGCTGATCATCGACCGGGAAGTCCTCTTCATTGAGCCCATTTTCCTCCGGTCGAAGCAGAACCCCGTTTCCCAGCTCAGACAGGTCTGTGTCATTTTCCGGGGCAAGGCGGTCATGGCCCCTACACTGGAGGAGGCCCTTCGTGCGGCCATAGAAATCCCTGACCAGACCGAGCTCCCGGCGTTTCTCCGGTAAGCGGGTGGCCCAGCTCCCATGGAACCGATACCGGCCCTCGATCTAGATTGGTTCCACATGTCTGCGTGTGGATTGGTTCTTTGTACCACCGTGGGGATGGCGCTGGGTCGGCCACGGGTCCCGGGGTGGGGCCG
>JBDRDQ010000315.1:0-3002 GCA_043820695.1 Gemmatimonadota bacterium
GGGGATCGGACATCGCGTCGTTCACCCAATAATCGGTGGTGGCCGGCATGCAGAGCCGCCGCCGGGGCACATGGGTCTTGGGCAGCGTGTGCTTTAATACCGCCCTTCCACCCTCCCCACCTCGAACCCCACTCCCACGCTCACGAACGGGCTGTTGAGCCGGTCGGTCGACGACAGGGTTCTCCCCGCTCCGACATAGATGACGGGCCCGGCCCTGGTTCGCCAATGCAACCCGCCCTGAGCCTGGAAGGTTGCGCCGCCCGCCACATCCACTCCCCCCCCACCGCTTCCCCCTCCCGGCGCCTCGGCGGGGAACGAGAGCGGCTCCGGGCTTCCCAGCGGGTGCGCAAACCCCACCCCAAGCAGCCCAATCGCATACCCCCCGGCGTGGCCGGTGTGAGCAGCGTAGGCCTGGCCGGTGATGTAGAACCACGGCCGGAGGAAGCGATCGAAGCGGAGCCCGATCAGGCTCATGTCTTCAGGATCGGAGGCTTTCCGCTGGGCGTCGAAAACGGTCTGATGGATCGCCCCCAGCCGCCACCTGGCCAGCGTCAGCGACTCTCCGTCGGCCAGCGGGCGGCCGCGGCCCCCGCGCCTGATGTCTCCGAACCGGTAGCCCAGGCGGGCCTGGTAGGACTCCGCGGAGAAGCTTCCCGCGGACGCGATGCGGCCCACGCTGCCCCCCACCGAGAGGGAAGGGGTGATAAGGAGGCCGAGCCCAGCATGCACCTTGCCTGCCGCCCCGCCTGATGTGTCGACGTTTCCCCCTCCCCCCGCACCTGCCGTGGCGTTCAGCTCTGCGAAGAGGCGGGACGGGATCAGCGGCAGGCTCAAGCCCACCCCACCGAACGCCTCCGCGTACCCGTCGGACCTCCCCCCCGCCGCGCCCGCGGCCTGGAAGAGGAAGTACAGGGGACGGCCCGTGACATGTCGGCGGAACTCCACCCCCACCATGGACATGGTGCTGGTCATGGGCTCGCCCCGGGTGGTCTCGACCCCCGAGAGGGGAAGGTAGGCCCCCCCCGTGGCGAACCATTCGGTCTCCACCACCCGGAGGCCGGCGGCGGACGGGTCGGGGCCGGCCAGCGCGGGATCCGACGCGTCCAGCGTCTGTCCCGCCAGGTCGGCCGGCCCGTAGCTCTCCAGGAATCGGGTGGAGAGCGTCAGGTACGCCTGTTTGCTGTCGATCTCACCGTTGGGGAACTTGACCCAGGAGAACCCACCCCCTGCCTCATATGCGCCCAACGTGAAGCTGACGCCGGTGTGAAGCCGCACCATCATCCCCCCTCCCTGCGGGGCCGACCCGCCGCCACCTCCGCCGAAGAACCCGCCCGCGTCCAGCTCGAGCTGAGAGAAGAGATTGGCCCTGAGCCCGGCGCTGGCGCCCCCGGTGAAGAACCCGCCACGTTCGCCTGCCATAGCTCCGAAGACCGTGCCGCCGCCGTAGAGATACGGCCCGAAGTCCATGAGGAAGCCGACCCCCGCCAATCCCATCGTCTCGTCGGAGCTGATCTCGAGGGATTCGTAGAGGAGGCGCACCTCCGCCGGGCGGGTCTCGAGGATGGAACCCTGGCCGGTTTGACCCGGCGGGGAGGTGGCCGTCTGCCCCTTCAGAGGAGCGGCAAAGCCAGCCGCCAACAGTGCGGCCATCAACAATCTTCGCACGAACGGCCTCCGTGGAACGGATTCGAGAGATCCAGCGCGGGCCACTTCTCTTCCTTGCCCCGACCTGACGGCCACCCGTTCAGAACTGGTATCCAATGGACAAATCGGCTGCGGGGTAGATCCGCTCGCGTCCGTAGCTCATGACCGGATGCGGGTACAGCGCCAAATCGAGCCTCAGCCGTTCGGTCTGCCAGCCGGCCCCCAGGGTGATGCTGAAGGGCAGCGGCATCTCGTCCCTGACGTCCCCGGTTGATTCGCTCTCGATTCTTAGTGGAATGAGCAATCCGAGCCGGTAGGAAAGGGCGTCGTCAATCTTTTCCAGACCCGCCCGAACCATTCTGAAGTCCAGGCGCGAGCTTCCGTAGTCTCCGAAGATCGTTTGATAATCGACCTCGAGACCAAGGTCGCTCTCTTGCTTCCACAGGAACCCGAGCGTCAGATCCTTGGGAAATCTGGATACAAAACTCTCCGTCGATGTTCCAGTTTGATCGGTGACGGTCACCTCGACATGCAGGCGAGTGTCGACGTCTTTGAGGTTGGCCCCAAAGGATAGCTTTTCGTTCAGTTTAAGCTTCGCCCCAAGGTTGAAGGCGACGGTCGTGGCATCGGTGGACGCGACCTTGTAATTGCCGGGGTCGTCGGCGGTTACTCCGCAGAAGTCGGTTCTGCAGTCGACTCTGCTGACGGTCGCTCCCAGGCTCCACCTCGGGTCTGAAACAGGCGACAGCGCTAGCGAGAGGCGATAATCCCTGGTCTTCGATTCGATTGCGCCCTCGAAGTCATCCGGCAGGCCCGGTAGCGCGAAGCGAAGGAAGACGGTTTCCAGATCCTCCGGGCCGAAATGGCCGTCGGCCTCCACGTGGAGCCTGGTGATCCAGGACAGGGCCACGGCGGCCTTCATGCCCGCCACTTTCATTCGATCGGGGTTGAGAACCAGACCGGCGAAGTTCACGTCGACGAGTTCGGCATTGAGCTGCCGGGCCGCCGAGAGTTGCACCCCGTCGGCTTCCACCAGCCCTGCCGGATTCCAGTAGGTCGAGTAGACATCCCCGGTTCCCGCCACCACGGCGCCGCCCAGCGCCATCGCCCGGCCTCCGACCCCCATGAGCAGGTCGCTTCCTTCGGCTTTGAAGGTCCTGGCGGCTTGAAAGGTCAAGGCTTCCGCCGACGCTGGAACCATCAACAGCGCGACGGAAAGAATCGCGCGGATGGATAGACTCACCCTGGCCGACGCTCGGGGCTGATCGCTGCCTTTCCCTCCTCCAGCGCTCCCTCCTCCAGCGCGGGCCCCCGAATCAGCCGTCCGTTCGAATCGAAGTCGATGATTCCCGCTTTCT
>JBDRDQ010000316.1:0-4402 GCA_043820695.1 Gemmatimonadota bacterium
GCAGGTTTTCGAACCGATCCGCGGCTTCGGGAAGATGCCTGGCGAAGAATTCCGCCGCCTCGTCTCCCAGTTCGTTGAGCTTCCTGAAACGCGCCGCCAGATCCAGGGGGATGAAGTTCCTGATCTGGACATAGTCGTTGAGGAGAACAGTGGACGCGGCACCGCTTCCCAGGCGTCCGTCGGCCCAGGAACCATGGCCCAGGAGGCCGGTTCGGGGGGTGACCTGGACCACCCCGGTCTCGGGGAGCCAGCGGAGCCAACGGGAGCGCAGGGTCAGCGCCGCGGCCGTCCGTCGAACCTCCTCAATGGATCCGCCGTGGAAGTCGTGGTTTCCCAGGACGAAGTAGACCGGTCTCCGGAGGGCATCTTCCATCCTGGCCAGATAGGCCGGGAAGGTGGGGGCCGTTCCTGTGTCGCCACCCAGGAGGACGGCGTCGGGATCTGCGTCGAGGACTCGCCCAAGGAACTCCGCAACCTCACCTTGGGGGAGGAATTCGAAGTGAACGTCGGTGAGCCATGCCAACCGAGCTCCGGTCTCCATTCGTTGAGAGAAGGGGGGCGGGCCGGTCATCGGGACAGGTCGCTGCCTCTCGGCTTGCTCATGCCAGGTTGATCATCAGGATCGATCCTTCCCGCTCCCGCAGGGCCAGGCCCGTCAGCTCCCCATACTCCTTCGCTCCACCGGTGGCCAGCACTTCCAACCGGATCCTCTTCACTCCCTTGAGCTCACCCTGGGCGTCGGCGACGCTGAGCTGCTCCACCACCCGGTTACGGAGGATGGCCACCAAGTGCCTCACTCCGAACCGGGGCTGCCAGGCGGAGGCCAGGTGTTGGACGATCCGGTCGTCCCACTCCAGGAGAAAACCCCTCTCCTCCGCCGTCCTTTCCAGCTGTCGAAGCTGAGACTCGAGAATGAGATGTACCGAGTCCCGGGTGAGGCCCTCGAACACGAAATAATGGCTGACCCTCCCCAGGAACTCCTCCCCCAGTCCCATGCTCCGGATCTGGCTCTTCACCAACTCCAGGTCGGTCCTGGGTTCGACGAGGGTGGATCGCGCCTTGTCGAAGCCGACCGCTTGCTCCTGCCGGTACACCGCGCCTGCGTTGGTGGTGAACACGAGAAACGACCTCCGAAAATCCAGACGGTTGCCGTCGTGGTCCTCGCACCGACCGTCGTCCATGACCTGAAGCAAGAGCTTTCCCACACCCGGATCGGCCTTCTCGATCTCGTCGAAGAGTACGATGCTTTGCGGGTGATCGCGGATACGTGAAAGCACCCCCCCCTTCCCCCGGACGTATCCGTGGTAGCCTGGCGGAGGGCCCAACAGGACATGGAGAGCGGGGCTGGAGTCGGACCCTGATCCCTGGAGAGTGTTGCAGTCCACCCGCACCAGGGACTCCCGGCTTCCGCCGAGGATCTTGCTCAGGAGCACCGCGGTCTCGGTCTTTCCTACGCCGGTGGGCCCACAGAAGAAGAAGACTCCTCGGGGCGCTCCCCGCTTCGCCGCCCACCCCCCCAGGCCGGACACGACTGCGCGTGCGATGGCTCGAAGGGTGTCGTCCTGGCCGACGATCTTGGACCGGAGTCGCTCGAAGAGGTCGCTCTCCGTCAGAGTCTCTTCCCGCACGAGGCCGTGGCCCACCGTGTCCTCCAATGCCTTCCAGACCATACCCTCGGTGAGTATGGTCCGGGGAGGGTCCTGGGTCACGCAGTGGGCGCAGGCCTCGTCCAGAAGCTGGATGGACTTGCGGGGTTGAGCCCTCCCGGGGAGGTATTCCTCCGTGAGGTCCACGATGCGGTCGAGAAGGATCGCGGGCACACCGACTTCGTAGTACTCCTCGACCCCGCACAGCCTGGCCCGGAGGATCTCCTTGGTCTTGGCCGGGGACGTGGGTTCCATATGAATCAGGCTGAATCGCTGAGCCAGAGCCTGGTCCGGTTCGATGTAGTGCCGATATTCCGCGATGGTCGTGCATCCGATGAGGGAAATCGATCCCCGGGCGATGGCCTGCTTGAAGGCCTCGTTGGCGTCGGTGAAGTAGCTCCTGGCGTGCATCCCGCTCTGGAACATGGAGTGCACCTCGTCCACGAAGAGGATCACCTTGGGATTCGCCTCGAGGAGCTTGAGGAAGGAACCGACTTTCTCCTCCCATTGCCCGAGCAGAGTGACATTGGACCGGAGAAAGGTAGGAGATAACTCGAAGATGTCGTGGTCCCGAAGCCGTTCGGGAATGGAGGCATCGCCCGTGACCAGCCTGCGGGCGAACTCGTAGACCAGCGCCGACTTCCCGGTTCCGGGCTCACCTATGACCATGGCGCTCCGCTGCTTCCGCTTCACCAACGCACGGAGGAGCGAGCGCACGGGACGATCGAGGTGCACGGTGTCCTTCTGGATGGGCTCTCCCGCAGTGAGCATGCGGCCGAGGGATGCCAGCGCCTCCATGACTTCCCCGCGCTCCCCCGACTCCCTCCAAGGGGGGGGTGGTCCGGAAGCCGCTCCTCGAGCCAGGGCCATCCCCATGAGGAAGGCGATGGTGTCGTCCAGGTCGTCGGGGGAGACACCCGTGTCTTCCGCGAAGCGTCGACCGAATGGGTCCTGAAGGAGCGCAGACAGCCATACCTCCAGGGTCACGATCCGGTTTCCGGTTGTGAGCCCGTCCAACAACGGCTGCAGAAGGCCGTTCACCTGAACGTCGTCAGGGGTCTCCGTCCGGTGTTCAGGGAATCTCGGGATGTGGGACGCGAGCTGTGGAAACTGGTCCTTCAGTCTCGTGCCATGGATCAGAGCCGAGATCAACACCGCGAAATCCAGCTCCCAGTCCCCCGGAACGCAGCGTTTGGCCAGCTCCCAGGCGAGTGCAGCTTCCGCATCCAGGTTCATTCGCATTCGGCCTATCCACCTCCCACCGGGACACAGACGGAATCGAAGGCCGGCCTTCCACAGGTCGGTGCATGGCGGAATGCAGGCTAGACGGGGCAAGAATTTGTGGCAACGGAAGGGAGAATCCTACTCCTCATCTGATCTGGACAGGGTTCGGATTGGCCAACCAAAACCCTCAGGATCAGTGTCCCTTTCCCCCTTTTCGGGGACAGCCGTGCGGAGACCTCAGGCGTTGTCTCGACCGACTCTGGCGTCCGGAGTCTCTCAGCCCGCGCCCCACGGGCGCCGCTGACCGACCCCATGACAGGATCCAATCCGAGCCCGGAGACAGGGAGGCGAGCCGGGCCCAGGCCGCCCAAATCGGGTTGAAGCTGGGTTTTAGGGACGAGGCCCGGAAGCCTGGCCCGAACCAGTCCTAAGGCTGAGCGTGGCTATCTTCCGGAGCGGCTCTTCTGAATTTCCTCATAAAAAAGGCCGGCAGCTCGGCGACCATCTCGAATCCGGTGGATTTCGCTTTGGCAAAGACCTTCATGTAGAGTTCCTCGCCGTCGACGGTGAAACCCTCTGTGTTCTCCCAGTACTTCCCGTCCAGGTGCCGAAGGCTGAGGCGGTGTTCTCCCGCCTCCAGTTCCGCCTCGATGTACTCCTTCCTTCTCAAACGCCCCAGGTACCTGCCATCGATCTCTACTTCCACCGTTCCCGACAGGGGGTGAGTGAAAGCCGAGCTGGTGTTGAAAAGGATCACCCGTGTCCTGTGTGACAAGGCAGGCTTTCCTTCCTGACTCGATTGTTCTTTCCGGGGGTCGGGTTCTTTCGTTTCCGGCGCAGCCTCCTCCGGTGGGCGAAGGAGAAGGGTGATCGTGTGCAAGAGCTGCCGGAGGTGTTTTTCCAGGGGCGGAGTAAGTGCATCCAGCCAGTGAGGAGCGGAGAGAAAGTATTCGAGGGCCCCGGACGGCGAGACGTCTTCGATTCTGAACGGCACCACCACCAATCCCTTCGAGATTGCCCTTTCGACCTCCCGAAGGACCTGAGGGGAATCGTTCGATCCCGACGAAAGCACCACGACCATGACGGTGCAGCGGCTCAGAGCCGAGATAATCTCCTCGCCCCAGGTGGCTCCGGGCGTGATATCCCGCGGCGCGATCCAACAGCGAATGCCGTTTGTCTCAAGGCTGCCGCAGATCGCGTCGGCAGTGGTCTTATCCCTCGACGAATGGCTGATGAATACGTCGTGCGCCAAATCCCGACTCCTTGCTGCCCGGCACGGGCAGGCGATGCCAGGCGACTATCATTGCTAACCCCAAGAACAGCCCTCCCCATGTGACTGATAGACGCATACCTCCGGCTCCTCGGCGCCTTCTTCTGCCGCAGCGACTACCAGGTCCCCTCCAACGCCGACAAAGGCCATGGCCAGGACGGCACCACCAGAGGAATTCTGGGCCGCCAGCCTCTTCTCATTCACGTTCCAGATCCTGACGCCGCCGTCGAAATCCCCCGTGGCAAGCCACCGGCCATCGGGG
>JBDRDQ010000317.1:0-6285 GCA_043820695.1 Gemmatimonadota bacterium
CCTTTTGGGCGCGGGCCCGTATGGTCTCCTCGATCTCCACCTCGTACCGGTCCTCTTTCAGGGCCAGGTACAGGTCCTCCAGGGTGGTGAGCTTCATGTTCTTGCACAGCCTGGCCGGCCCCGCGGTGTAGAAGGTCTTGCCCGGGTGCTCGATCTCGGTGAAACGGCCCTCGGCGGCGTTGATGATGCTGGAACTCTCGTCCGTGTCGGTGCGCATGAGGGCGCCCTTGAGATGAGTGGTCACCCTCTGCTCATCCTGGGCCCCAGGCACCATCCGCATGAGGGTGCCCAAACCCCCACCAAACTCGACCTTGGCCGCCGTCGTGTAGGAAACGTCCTGGGCGTGGACCCCGGCCACCCCCTGGATTCCGCTCAGGAAGAGGACGAGTGCCCCCAGGCACAGGATGCGGGCAGCGCCCCCGCCGGTACGAAGTCTGTCGACCATCTGGATGCCTCCTATCGGATTAAAAGAAGACGAGGACGAGTGCGACCGTGGCGACAACTGCGCCGACGGAGAGGAGATCGAAGAGAAGATCCTTCTCGCGGAGCTGTTCCTCGTATTCGGACGAATCCTCTTCCTGCATCGCGGAGCCCTGGGTGGCTGCAACCCCGGCGGTCCCGGGGTAGCCTGCGGGGTCCGTCAGGGACAGGACCGCCAGAAGGCCGAACAACACGATCCCGGCCAACCACATCTGATCCAGAAACGCCGCGTTGGAGGTAATGGCTTTGATGCCCACGGTGATGGGAAGGGTCAAAGCCATGACCCACACCGCCCCACGGGCAGTGGCCTTCTTCCAGAAAAGCCCGCTCAGAAAGACGACCGCCACACCGGGCGTGATGAGGCCCCAGAACTCTTGTATGTAAGAAAAGATCCGCTCAAAACTAACAAGGAAGGGTGCCCATGCCCATGCCATCAGCAGGAAGACGACGGTGCTGGTTCGACCCACGGTGATGAGACGGCGCTGCGAAGCGTCGGGTTTCAGGTGGCGGTGGTAGAGGTCCATGGTGAATATCGTGGCCGTCGAGTTCAACATGGAATCCAGGGACGACATGATGGCCGCGATGAGGGCAGCCAGCATGAGTCCCGAGAGGCCGCTGGGGAGCAGATTGGCGATGAGGACGGGATAGGCCATGTCGGCCCGGGTGAGTTGATCGGCGTAGAGGACATAGGCCATGATCCCCGGGACCACGGCGATGAATGGGATGAACAGCTTCAGGTAGGCCGCGAAAATGATTCCGTACCTGCCCTGCCGGAGGTTCCTGGCCCCCAGCGTCCTTTGGGTGATGAACTGGTTGCATCCCCAGTAGAAAAGGTTGGCGATCCAGAGGCCGCCGAAGAAGATGGCGAACCAGGGGAGCTCAGGGTGGTCCAGAGGGAGGACCATGTGGAACTTGTCGCCGGCCTCCTCCATGAGGGTGCCCCACCCTCCCACGGCTTTGAGTCCGAGCCAAGCCGTGAGCGCTCCACCCAGCAGGAGCATGGTCCCCTGGATGAGGTCCGACCAAACCACCGCCTTCAGGCCGCCATAGGCCGTGTAGCCTCCCGCGAACACCGCCAGAATCGTCACCCCCCACCACAGGGGCAGACCGAAGATGGTCTCGAGAGCCAGGCCGCCCGAGTACAAGCCGGTGGCCATGGCCACGAAGGTGTAGGCCAGGATCATGTAGATGGCTAGCCAGCTCCGAGACCGGACATCGAATCGTCGTTCCAGGTACTCGGGCATGGTGGTGACCCGGTTGGCCAGGAAGGCCGGCAAGAACCACCGAGCGACGATGACCAGGGTGATGGCCGACATCCACTCGTACGCCGCGACGGCCATCCCGAAGTCGGCTCCCTGGCCTGCCTGCCCCACCAACTGCTCGGTGGAGATGTTGGAGGCGATGAGGCTGATGCCGATGAGCCACCAGGGAAGGTTGCGGCCGGCCAGGAAGTAGTCAGCGGCTTCCTTTTCCTTGCGGGAGACCACGATGGCAACCACCGCCACCACCACGAAGTAGCCGATGAAGGCGGTGATGTCGAAGGTGGAGAAGTTCATTTGATCAGCCCCACGACCCGGCCGTCCAGCTTCCAGGCCGGGTCAATCTCGATTCCGAGATGTGTGAGCGCCGTTACCGCGAGGTCCACGGTAGAGGGGGGTTCGGTAGGGCGGCCCACTATGGCCGAGGGCCCGCTGGCCAGGTAGAAGACGTTGGATTCCTCAGGCGAGTCGCCTCCGTGGCCCCCGGTCTCCGTCCGTCCATGGTCGGTGCAAACCAGAACCAACCAGTCTTCCTGAGCATAGGTCGGACGGGCCCGGATGGCGGCCACCATCATTCCCAGCTGACGGTCGGCGATGGCGATGGCCTCCCGGTATTCTTCCCCGATTCCGCGGATGGTGTGGCTGATCTCGTCGGGGGCGCCATTGTAGACGAAGAGGGCGTCCGGGTTCCCGGTGCGGAGTTCCTCCAGGGCGGCCTCCACGGCCACGCTGTCCGCTTCCAACCATCCCAACTCGTATCCGTCCAGGTTGACCTTCCGGTCCACGGCATCGCTGATGAGGGGCCCGCCGTCGGTCTCCGTCCCGAGAGGGAGCCAATCCACGGCCACAAAGGTATTCAGCTCCGGGGCTACCGATTCTATACGGGTGAAGAGGTCCGGGTACTCGGAGTATCGGTTGGAAGAGAAGTCGTTGCTGTGGACCCCGTGTTTTTCAGGCCAGACACCGATGAGGATACTGGACCAGTCCGGGCCACTGACGGTGGGCCGCGCCGTTCGTGCCACGTCGCTGAATGTGCCGGCGGCAGCGAGGGAGTCGAAGTGTGGGGTGGGAACCTCCTGGAGAACGTCGGGCCGCACACCGTCCCACCCCACCAGGAGCACCTTGGGAGTCGCCCCGGGTTCCGGCTGTCCCCAGAAGGAGGCCTGGGCTACGGGAGCCAGCTGGGAATCCTCCCCCGGGTTCTGGCAGGAGGAAACAGCGAGAAGACAGCAGATGACAGCAGCGAATGCCCGCATGTGAACGGTCCTCCGGATTCGAGGGGGTGGTCTCGAGGGCGAGGACATGATAGGAGGGGAGAGCGGGAGCGAAAAGGCCAAGCGTTTTCCCCTGCCGGTGAACTCAGCAGCTCTCCCCGGAGCCTCCAGCCAAATGTGCGATCAATGCCTCCACTTCGGCTTCGAAACGGCGTGCCTCTTTGGGGGAAGGCTCGTCGGGAGTGTGGGCCGCACGGTTCCTGATCTCCCGGAGGGCAAGAATGCGGGCCTCTTCATCCGGGCCGATCCGGCGGTTGATGCGGAGGGCGGAGAGGAGTTCCGAGGGTTGATTCGGAGGCTGGACTGAGCACACGGGCAGGGCGTCCCGGAGGGCGTTCTCCAATCGCTTCCAAGCCTCGAGGATCCGGGTGGCGGTGGATTCCTTCATGGTCTATCCAGTCAGGCTTGGTGGCGACGACATCATCTCAGGATGAAACCGTGTCGAAGGGGGTCTTCGGGATCGATGAGGAGCTCGTTTCGCCCCGTGATATAGGAGGTCCCCGAGACCCTGGGAATCACCGCGTCGTGGGGCCCGAAACGAGTCGGCTCGACCACCTCGCCGGTGAAGGTGGTTCCCAGGATACTCTCTACCGTGAAAGGTACGCCCACACTCATTTCTCCCCGCGCGAAATGAAGGGCGGCCCGGGCGCTGACCCCGGTTCCGGTAGGAGACCGGTCGACCTCGCCCTCCGCGAATACGCAGACGTTTCGGCTGTGATTCCCGGGCTGATGGGCATCCCCCACGAGAATGGTGCCGTAAAGGAATCCCAGATCGGGCTCGAAGGGGTGTTCGATGGGAAGGGAGGCCATGACGGCTCGCTTGATCCTCATCCCTACGTCCATGAGGGTTCGGACATCCCCGGCCTCCAGGGTCACCCCGAGCTCCTCTGCCCGGCAGAAGGCGTAGAAGGCCCCCCCGAACGCCACATCATAGCGGACCAGACCCAACCCATCGACCGCCACCTCCTGGTCCAGAGCATACACGAAGGAGGGAACGTTGAGGAAGGAGGCGCTTGTGATTCGCTCGTGTTCCACATGGGGAAAGGCCGTCACCCGACCAGCAGGAGTGTCGAGGCGAAGGGGGGTGGGTCCCGTCCCGGCGCCACTCTCCCCGACTCCGCTCTCTCCGATGTCTGGTCCTTCAACCCACGCCACGGCCCCTCCCTCCATACCGGCCATGGCCAACCCGATGATCCCATGCCCGCACATGGTGCTGAAGCCCTCGTTATGGAGGAAGAGCACACCCGCGTCCCCGTCCTCCGTCACCGGTTCGGTGAGGATGGCCCCGTACATGTCGGCATGCCCCCTCGGCTCCCACATCAGGGCTGTCCGAAGATGGTCCCAATGCTCTCGAGCGTTTCGCCGCTTCTCCAGGATGGTGTCTCCCGGGATGGTGGGAAAACCCCCTGTGATGATCCGGAGGGGTTCCCCGGCAGTATGCACGTCGAGGGTCGTGACCCGGATCCAGTGAGACGGAGGGGACCAGTCGCGGCGCATGAACATTTCCTTATTCGTAAAGGAGGTGAGGGCGGGCCCGAGTCCACCAACCCGGGCTCCGGGTCCACCCCTCGATGGTGCGGTCGTCAACGCTCTCGGGGGTTCTCTCCAACCTCTCCACCACATCGCTCCGGGCCAGGAGTCGAAGGAGGTGCCCGCTGCCGCCGGGATTCACGGCGGTGGGGTAGGGGGTCCACAAGAACTGGTTCCGCCACAAACTACCGAGGAGAGACAGAAGGCGCAGGCCCAGGGCCACCGGCCGGAGCCTTCTGGCATCGGTGACCTCGAGGAGGATCCCCGGGCAAGGGGCCGAATGGTTTGGTGTCTCGAGGGTGTGGGAGTGGGCCCGCACGCCGGGTTGGCCTGCATCGTTCAGAGCTGCCGCCATCTCCTGCCCGTCCATCCAGGGGGCTCCCAGCCATTGGAAGGCAAGTTGGGTGCCCCGTCCCTCCGACACGTTGGTGGCTTCGAGGAGAGCCAAGCCCGGGTACAGGAGCGCAGACTGGTAGGAGGGGATGCCCGGGGAGGGGGGGTGGAAGGGGAGACCCGTATCGGGCCAGAACAGATCACGGCTCCAACCCTCCATTGCGACCACGTTCACGACCACGTCCAGCTTCATCTCGTTTCGGAGAAGGAGGGCTAGCTCCCCCAGGGTCAAGCAGTGGCGAATCGGAATCGGCCATCGGCCCAGGAAGGTGGAGGGGGCCTCAGGGAGTGGGATGAGCCCCTCCACCCATTCACGCCTACCACCCAGGGGATTCGGCCGATCCAGGACCCAAAGTGGAATCTCAGCCTCGGCACAGGATTCCATGACGTGGGAGAGGGTCCATAGGTACGTGTAAAACCGGGCGCCGACGTCTTGGAGGTCCACAAGGATAAGCTCCAGATCCTCGAGGGCATCGGGCTTCGGGCCCAGGTTGGGCCCGTAAAGGCTCGTCACCGGGAGACCCGTCCTCCTGTCCGTGCCGTGGGGGACCGCCAATCCGTCGGGAGTTGATGCTGAAAGGCCGTGCTCGGGGCTGAAGAGGCGGACCAGGGGCACGCCGGCTCTCAAGAGTGCGACACGCGAGAACTCCCGTTCCCCCCTGTCTGGCTCCTGGATCCCCGCACGGGCCCCGTCGTTGGTGACCAGTCCGACGCGGGCTCCACGGGCGAAGGGCCCGAGAATCTCCTCGGGGGTCTCGAGAAGGCGGTCCGCCCCCAGGGTTACCAGTCTGGGGGTGTGGCCCAACCCTCGATCCCCGCCAGGGTTCTGCGGCATGTCCCTAGAAACGATGGGGCCGGAGGGCCGATAGATCCTCTGATGGCGCCCCGGTCACGATCCATTCCGCCAGCAGCTTTCCCGTAATGGGCCCTAGGGTGAGACCGAGCATGGCATGGCCGTTGGCCACGAATAGGCCCCCGAGCGCCGGCACAGGGCCCACCACAGGGAGGCCATCGGGGGTGACGGGCCGAAGGCCGACCCAATCGTCTCGGGACCGGCCACCCTCCAGCCCGGACAGGTAGCGACCCGCCGAATCCGTGAGGTTCTCCACCCGCCGCTGGACCATCGTGTGGTTGAGTCCTGATAGTTCCAGGGTCCCAGCCAACCGGAGGAAATCCCCCATGGGAGTGCAGAAAACGTATCGCTCGCCCAGCATCATCGTGAGACCCAACTGGGGGACGCCTCCATGGCCCGCAGGGAGGTCCCGATGATACCCCTTGGCCGGCTGAATCGGCAGGCTAAGTCCGGCAACCCGGGCCAGCTCCAGACTATAGGCTCCGGTGGCGAGGAC
>JBDRDQ010000318.1:0-5984 GCA_043820695.1 Gemmatimonadota bacterium
CACGGTGGCGGAGGCCGCCGTTTCCCAACGGCAATACCAGACCGCGGTAGACATGGCTCAACAGGCGGTTTCCTTGGACCCTTCCTCCTGGTGGAGCTACGGGGTCATGGGCATCAACCAGCTGCGGACGGGGGCAGTGGAAGCCGGACGCCAGAGTCTCGAGACGGCCTTTGCCGGGGACCCCTACAACCCCTGGTACAAGAACACCCTGGACCTCCTGGACACCTTCGGACACTACGAGCGATTCCCGACCGAACACTTCGAGATCTTCATCCATGAGAGGGAGGCGGATCTGCTCGGGCCGTATGCGGCGGTGGTGGCCGAGGAGGCCTTCACCGCCCTTCGGGGCCGATACGGAGCGGTACCCCCGACTCCAATTCGCCTGGAGATCTATCCACGTCATTCCGATTTCTCGGTGCGAACGCTGGGACTCACCGGCTTGGGCGCCCTGGGCGTGAGCTTCGGAAGCACCCTGGTGATGGACTCGCCGTCGGCCCAGGAAGCCGGGAACTTCAATGGGGCCTCCACTCTGTGGCATGAGGTGTCCCACGCTTTCCATCTGGCCATGACCGACCACCGGGTTCCCAGGTGGTTCACGGAGGGGCTGGCGGTTCATGAGCAACACAAGGCCCGGTCCCATTGGGGCCACAGGGCCTCCCCGGGCTGGCTCCAGGCCTATAAGGCTGGTCGGCTTCATCCGGTGAGCCGGCTGGACGAGGGTTTCATCCGACCTGATTCCCCCGAGCAGGTGGTTTTCAGCTACTACCAGGCTTCGATGGTGCTCGATCTGATCGAGAGCCGTTGGGGACTCGACGCCATCCTGGCCATGCTCGAGGCCTATCGAAGCGGGGCCTCCAATGCCCGGGTGTTTCAGGATGTCCTCGGGCAAAGTCCCGAGGCATTCGACGAGACCTTCGATGACTTCGTGCAGGATCGTTGGGGGGACCGGATGAGGGCAGTGGCCTTCTCATCGGAAGAGGGAGCCGTGAGAGCGACCCACCTGGCCCCGGGAGACCTGGTGGGGCTCCGCCTTCGCTCAGCCCAGAGCCCGGGGAACTTCCAGGCTCGGCTGGCCTACGGGCGGGCCCTCTATATGGAGGATCGCTTCGATGAGGCGGAGGGCGAGCTCCGGGCGGCTCTGAGTCTCTTCCCGGAGTACGGTGGAGAGGACGGTCCCTACATGTACCTGGCGGGGATCCATCGGGAGCGGGGTGAGTTGGAGCGGGCCGCCCGCGCCCTCCAACAGTTGGGAATCCTGAACGAAACCCTCTACCTCGTTCACGCCCAGGAAGCGGAGCTCTGGCTGGAGCTGGGGAACCCGGAGGCTGCGGCGAGGGCGTTGGAGAAGGTCGTGGAGATCGTTCCCTTCGACCTGGGGCGACACCAGGAGCTGGCCGACCTCTATGAGGAGCTGAAGGAACGTCAGGGCGCCGTCCTGGAGAGAAGGGCCATTCTGGCTCTGGATCCCACCGACCGAGCCGAGGCTCACTTCCGCTTGGCTGTTGCCATGGCTGAGGCCGGTGACAGGGCCGGGGCCAGGACTCAGCTGTTGAGGGCGCTGGAAATCGCACCGAATTACGAGGCGGCTCTCGAGCTCCTTCTGGAGCTCCGGGGAGGGGGCGAAGGGGAAGGCGCACCAGACGAGGCAGGACGACTTGTGATGGGGAGGTCTCGATGAGGAGGACAGGGTTGGCCTTCGATTTGGCCCTTGGAATCGGAGGTGTAGGTACGGTGGCGGGTTTGTCCATCCAGGCCCGAGAGGCGGATGGCCCACCCTACAACGGCCAGTTCACCTATGTCCGGGTGCGGTTCGGCGAATCCGGCGCGGACCTTCGAAACATGGGGAGCCGGGGCTTCAACCGGAGGGGTCGAGGTGGGGGTAGGGAGGCGCCCTGGTCCCACGATTGGCCGAGGGCCGAGGTGAACTTCGCCAAGATCGTGAATGCCACGACCTTTATCGATAACGACATGTCGGGCTACGCCGGGCGGATCCTCACCCTGGATGACCCGGAACTCTTCAAGTACCCGATAGCCACCATCATCGAAGTGGGAAACTGGCGGCCATCGGATTCGGAGGTGGCTAATCTTCGGGAATACCTCCTCAAAGGGGGGTTCCTCATCGTGGACGACACCCGGCAAGACCGAGGTAACGAGTTCAACAACTTCGAGATCCAGATGCGGAGGATCCTCCCGGAATTCCAGATCCAGTTGATGCCGCCTGATCACGAGATCTACGACTCCTTCTTCCGCATTGAGGATCCCCAGGCCCTGGTACCGCCCTATGGGCGGCATACGCCGGTCTACATGGGCATCTTTGAGGACAACGATCCGGAAAACGGCCGGGTCATGGTCATGATCAACTGGAACCAGGATCTCCAGGAGTACTGGGAGTACTCGGATCAGGGCTACTACCCGATCGACCTGTCCAATGAAGCCTACAAGTTCGGGGTCAATTACCTGATTTACGCTTTCACCCACTGACGTGAGCGGCGGGATCGCCCACCCAACAGCCAAACCCGGAAGGGAATGACATGACGCAGGATCTGGAGAGAGCCACGCACCTGGAGCTTGAGGACGATGTCGCCCTGGTGGATCGGATGAAAGAGGGGCGAGAGAGCATCATCCGTGAGCTTCGAAAGCTCATCGTGGGCCAAAGTGAAGTGGTGGATCAGGTGCTTCTGACCCTCTTCGTGGGTGGTAACAGCCTTCTTCTCGGTGTCCCGGGGCTGGCCAAGACCCTCCTCATCCACACCATGGCGGAAGTTCTGGACCTGGATTTCTCCAGAATCCAGTTCACTCCCGACCTCATGCCCTCCGATATCACCGGAACGGACATCATCCAGGAAAACGCCGAGACGGGGGGCCGGTATCTCAAGTTCGAGCCGGGACCGATCTTTGCGAACATCGTGTTGGCTGACGAGATCAACCGGACGCCCCCCAAAACCCAGGCGGCTCTCCTCGAGGCCATGCAGGAGCACCGGGTCACGGTCCAGGGGACCACGTACACACTCGATGAGCCTTTTTTCGTATTCGCCACCCAGAACCCGATCGAGCTGGAAGGGACCTATCCGCTTCCGGAGGCCCAGTTGGATCGCTTCATGTTCAAGATCCTTCTCGATCACCTTTCGGAGGAAGAAGAGCTCCAGGTGGTGCGGGAAACCACCGGGATCCAGGAGCCGAAGTTCAATCATGCCGTGACCGGGCCGGACCTTGTGGCTTTTCAACGACTGGTGCGGAGGATGTCCGCTCCTGAGCCGGTTCTCCAGTATGCCGTTTCCCTGGCTCGAACCAGCCGCCCGAGTCCCAACGGAGACTCCCCTGAATTCGTGAAGAAATGGGTGGCCTATGGCGCCAGCGTCCGGGCAGCCCAGTACCTGATCCTGGGGGCAAAAGCCCGGGCTCTGACATCCGGACGGTACACGCCCGGGTTCGAGGATATCCGTGCTCTGGCCCACCCGGTTCTCCGGCACCGGATCCTCACCAACTTCCATGCCGAGAGTGAGGGGATCACTACGGAAGGACTCGTGGATCAGCTCCTCGAGGTCGTACCGGTTCCCAAGTCGGGGATGTAGGGGATGGCCACCGTTTCCCGTGGATTGTCGTCAGGGGCACAACTCCTCCTTCCTGAGGTCCTTGCCAGAATCGACAACCTGGAGCTTTTGGCCAGGAAGGTCGTGGAGGGGTTCCTGAACGGCATCCATCGGTCGATCTACCTCGGTCTTTCCCTGGACTTCGCCGAACACCGCCCCTACATGCCCGGGGATGACATCCGGCGCATCGACTGGCGCCTCTACGGGAGGACCGACCGTCACTACATCAAGCTCTTCGAGGCCGAGACGAACGCCAACTTCGTGGTTCTCCTGGACGTCTCCCGGTCCATGAACTACGGGAGTCATTCCGTCACGAAGCTGGACTATGCACGGTACCTGGCGGCGTGTCTCACCTATTTCTCCCGGAAACAACGTGACCGGGTGGGACTCATCACCTTCGACGACGACGTGGTGGACTACATCCCTCCCTCCGCACGGAACCTGGACCTCTGCCTCCATACCCTGCACCGCGCCGAGGCGGGTCGGCCCGGGGTGTTGCGAAAGCCGCTTCTGAAAGCCATCGAGAGCCTTCGGCGAAAGGGAATCCTGGTTCTGATCAGTGACTTCTATGAAGACACCGAACAGGTCGTGGAGGCTGTCCGGCTCCTTCAGAGCCCGGGGCACGACGTGATCGTGTTCCACGTCCTGGACCCGGACGAGCTGGAGTTTCCCTTCGAGGGTCCGGCCAACTTCAAGGACATGGAAACGGGGGAGGATCTCCCCTTGGTGCCAGGCAAGCTCAGAGCGGGATACAAAGAGCTGCTGGGTGCCCATATTGCGGAACTTCAGGATCGGCTCACGGCCGGGCAGGTGGACTACTCGGTTCTGGACACTTCGAAGCCGCTGGACCATGCCCTGTTCCGCCTTCTTCTCCATCGTGAGAAGAGAAGTCGATTTCGCTGATGCCCTTGGGTTTTCTGGTTCCGGCTTTTCTCTTGGGGCTCGCCGCCGTCGTGATCCCCATTCTGGTGCATCTCACCAGGCGGCAACGGGCCAGGGTGGTGGAGTTCCCGTCCCTCATGTTCCTGGATCGAGTACCGTTTCAAGCGGAAAGCCGGCGACGGATCCATCACTGGCTCCTCCTCCTCTTGAGGGCTTTGGCCGTGGCCCTCATCGTCGCTGCCTTCTCCCGCCCCTTCTTCACCGGCTCGGCGGTAGCTGCCGGAGCGGGGACGGGACCACGGGAGGTCGTGGTCCTCCTGGACCGGTCGTATAGCATGGGTGTGGGGGACCGATGGGAGCAGGCCCTGGAGGCGGCCAGGAGTGTTTTCCGGGAGATGGGCCCCCTGGACCGGGCGAGTCTGGCTGTGTTCGGCCGGAACGCGGCCGTTTCGGTGCGTTCGACGTCGGACCGGAGCAGGCTGCTGGCCGCCCTGGACACGGTGGAGGTGAGCGACGAGTCGACCTCCTACGGCCCAGGGTTGAAGTTGGCCCAAACCCTTCTGGAAGAGACGGAGCTCCCGGCCAGGGAGGTGGTCCTGATCGGGGATTTCCAGAGGGCGGGGTGGACGGGTGACGAGGGGGTAGCCTTTCCCCCCGGCACCGTAGTGACCCCGGTGCCCCTCGGGAACGAGGTCCCCGGGAACCGTGCGGTCGCCAGGGTGAATCTTCCCCGCCAGAGACTGGACGGACGGGACCGTGTGACTCCTGCCGCCCGCATCACCCGGGTCGGGGGCGAGGGGGAGGATACGGTCGAGGTCATCCTCGAACTCGAAGGGCGTGAGCTGGAACGACAGCAGGTGATCCTTCCCGCCAACGGGGCCTCCGGGGTCGTCTTCAATCCCTTCAACCTCTCCCAGCCCTACACCCGAGGCGCCGTGCGTCTCGCCAGCCCGGACGAGTTGACACCAGACGACGTGCACTACTTCGTCCTGAGCCCGGGGCGGACCATATCAGTCCTGATCCTCGATGATCCGGGGCGTGGCGCAGCCTCGAGCCTGTTCATGAGGGAAGCTCTGGCCATCTCGGAGGAGAGCGCCTTCGGGGTCACGGTCCGGGCAGGGGGCGGGATCACCAGCGCCGACCTTGCGGAAGCATCGGTAGTGGTGATCAACGACCGGTCCCTTCCAGAGGGGAACTCCCTCGCTTCGTTGAGGGCTTTTGTAGAGGGAGGGGGGGGACTCCTGGTGATCATGGGTGAGCGGATCCGCTGGCCTTCGGAGTTGGCCGACCTTCTCCCCGGCACTTTCACGGAGCCTCTCGACCGGGCTGACGGCCGGGGTGGCCGTCTGGGGTATCTGGACTACGATCACCCAGTCTTCGAGATCTTCCGGGGTCCGAGGACGGGGGACTTCACCGGGGCTCGCTTCTTCCGTTCTCGGGATCTTCTGATGGCCGATCCGGAGACCAGCCGTGTGCTGGCGAAGTACGATGACGGGTCCGTGGCCCTGGCGG
>JBDRDQ010000319.1:0-5930 GCA_043820695.1 Gemmatimonadota bacterium
AGGTACGAGAGTCCGGGGCCGCCGCAAAGCCATTTCAAAGGCCCCGCCGTATAGAAATCCACACCGGCGTCGGTTACCGAAAAGAAGACCTGTCCAGCCCCGTGATATCCGTCGATGAGGCAATATGCGCCGGAATCATGAGCGATCTTTGCTAGCCTGCCGATGTCCTGCACAAATCCGGTGGCGAAGAATACGTGGCTCGTTGCAAGGAAGAGGGTGCGTTCGTCCACTGCGTCGGAGAACTGGCCCGAATCCATACCGATCCCGTCGGGGGAGGCGAGAACGACCACCTCGATGTCGGGCTTCACAGCCCACTGATAGCCCAGGGTCGGGAAGTCCAGTTCGGAGCATACCACCCGGTTCCTGCCCGCGTTCACCGCAGTCTGGACGCTTTCAGCCACCGTGGAGATGGCCGCTGAGGTCGAGGGGACCAGGGCCACGGATCCCCGGGCTCCCCCAAGGAAGGTCTCGACTCGACTCCTCAGGAGGGCCGTCCGTCCCAGCCAGTGCTCGTACCAGGCCGAAGCTCCCATGGTATGCCACCGCTGCCGGAACTCATCCAGGTAGGCCTCCGCTCGGTAGGAGAGGGCCCCCAGGGAGCAGGAGTTCAGGTAAGTGTGGGTCTTCAGGATCGGGAACTCGGCCCTGGCGTCTTGGGGGTGAAGGGACATATCCGTCGAATCCGTGGAAGTGTCGGCGTTCTCTCGAACTCGAAGGGTATGGTCGGACGTTGGACTGGCGCCAGGGTGTGGTTGAGGCCATAGGTTGGAGGAGGTTTCGATTCGTTGGAGGAGAGGCGCCGTGGATCTGTTTCTGCTTTCCATGCCCTGGCTCGCCGTGGGCCTCTTTATGGCCCTTTGCTTCCGAAACCCCCGGGGTCTTCCCCCCGAAGCCTCTTGGGGAGAGGGAGAGGCGCCCTTCGTTTCGATCATCGTCCCGGCACGGAACGAAGAGGCCAACATCGGCGAGTGTGTTTCCTCCCTGGCGGCATTGGACTACCCCGCCTTCGAGCTCCTGGTGGTGGACGACGAGAGTAGTGACCGGACCGCCGAGATTGTAGAGGGCCTTTCGAATGGGTCCGCTTCGGCGGTGCGCCTCATTAAGGGAAGCCCCCTGCCTGACGGGTGGTTTGGGAAGCCTTGGGCCTGTTGGCAGGGGGCCGGGACAGCCAGGGGAGACCTCCTCCTCTTCACAGATGCAGACACGGTTCACGCCCCGGGCCTCCTGAGCCAGGCTGTGCGGGGGTTGAGGGAGGAAGAGGCCGACGTCTTCACCCTCATCGGTCGCCAGGTCATGGGGTCTTTCTGGGAGCAACTCCTCCAGCCCCAGTTCTTCATGCTTTTGGCCGCTCGATTCCCAAGAGCCGGAACGCAGCGGAAGCCCCATCAATGGAGGCATGCCATCGCGAACGGCCAATACCTCCTTTTCCGGCGAGAGGTCTACGAGGCCTCGGGCGGACACCGGGCGGTGGCGGGT
This sequence comes from Gemmatimonadota bacterium, assembly GCA_043820695.1. Classification (GTDB taxonomy): domain Bacteria; phylum Gemmatimonadota; class Gemmatimonadetes; order Longimicrobiales; family Gaopeijiaceae; genus JABDNZ01. Next base: position 1,477 of record JBDRDQ010000319.1, read on the forward strand.
GAGGTCGTAGAAGATATGCGGCTGGCTCAACTCCTGGTTCGAGGGGGTTGGAAGCTGGTAGTCCGGGGGACGGAGGGGCTTCAGACCCGCATGTACCGGTCTCTCGGGGATCTGGTGGAAGGTTGGTCGAAGAATGTGGCGACAGCCGCCCAGCAGTCCACGGCGCCCTGGCTTCTTCCCGTCATTATGCCCTTGTCCATGTTGGTGGGGGTCACTCTTTGGCTCCTCCCTCCGGCTTTGCTGACATGGGCCCTGGTTACTGGGAACCAAGGTGTCCCCTTGGCCTGGGGGGCGATGACGACGGGGCTGGGTGTGTTGATCTGGGTGCGGGCCACGGTGCTGATGAAGGGAAACCCCCTCTTCGGCCTGATCTTTCCGTTGGGCTCTCTTTTTGGGGGATACATCTTCCTGAAAAGTTGGTGGCGAGGTACCCGAATCCAGTGGAAAGGACGGACCTACCTGTTGCCTCAACGCGTTCGGACATACCCACCTGCGCCGAGGGGGTCCTAGTGGACCGATTGGTTCGAGACCTCCGGACGGAGGCTATTCGCCTGGGGTTTCGGGAATTGGGCATCGCGTCGGCGGCTCCCTCGGCTCATGGCACGTTCTTCAGGGAGTGGATAGACCGGGGATTCCACGGTGAGATGGGCTACCTGGCTCGACCCGATGCGTTTGGCCGGCGCGAGAATCTCTCGGGGACGATGGAAACGGCGCAGTCCGTGGTCGTAGTGGCCCAAAACCATTTCCAGGAGGATTCCCCCGGAATCCCCGGCGACATCTCACGAGGAGTCGTGGCCCGCTATGCCAGGGGGCAGGATTACCACGACGTAATGAAGAGCCGGCTTCAGGAGTTGTTGGGCTGGATTCGGCAGCAGGGCCGGGGGCGGGGATTGGCCGAGGACGTCCAGGGGTTTGCCTATGTGGACACCGGACCCATCCTCGAGCGGGAGTTGGGCATGAGAGGCGGGTTGGGGTGGTTCGGCAAGAACACCATGCTCATCCAGCCCCGGCAGGGATCATACTTTTTCCTGGGCCTCCTTCTCCTGGACCTACCCCTGCCTGTGGACCCTTCCTTCGATGCCGATCACTGCGGAAGCTGTAGGGCATGCCTCGACGCTTGCCCGACGGGCGCTCTCTTGGGCCGGGATGAAAGCGGCGCTCCCGTCATGGATGCCCGCCGCTGCATCTCCTACCTGACCATCGAGCTAAAAGGGCCGGTACCGATAGAGCTTCGCCCGGCAATAGGAAACCGCATTTTCGGGTGCGACATCTGCCAGGAGGTGTGCCCTTGGAATCAGAAATTCGCGATCCCTTCCTTGGAGCCGGCGTATGAAGCCCGTCCTGGGATGGACGGCCAAACCTTGGTCGAGCTCATGGGTCTTTCCGACGGAGAGTTCTTCACCCTGTTCAGTGGAAGCCCCGTCAAACGGGCCAAGCGACGAGGATTGCTCCGTAATGTGGCCGTGGCCCTGGGCAACTGGTTGGGGTCCGTGGACGAAGCACCAAAGGAAGCGGTGGCGGCGCTGGTTTCGGCGCTCTCGGACCCGGAAGCGCTGGTGCGCGGGCATGCCGCCTGGGCCTTGGGGAGAATTAGATCCAAGGAGGCCCGCCCGGTCTTGGTCGAGCACCTGGCAGGGGAGGAAGATGCATTCGTGCGGGAGGAGATTGAGCTGGCGCTTGCTTCCAGCAACCCCGCGAGTCTCGGATCTTGAGCAGTAAACCTGCTGAATCCGAGCCCTTTGGGCATCCTGACCTGCCTAAACCCCCGCAAGTCCTGGATGTATTTCTGGAATTGTTGATGCCCTTTTCCAGCGCAGGCGGCTTCGCCGCACGGACGGCCGCCATGACAATTGCGGCAATCGTGGTCATGTTCGGAACGACCTGAACTGATCCGACCCCCTGAAACGAGACCCAGCAGGCGCGGGCCCATTCCGCGCACGCCTGATAAGCGTGAGGTCGGTAGTTCGAGTCTACCCAGGCCCATTTTGCGGAACCCCTTGCCCCATGTGGCTTTTCAGCCGTGTGGGGCTCTCCGTTTCCTGCCTCGCTCCCCCCTCTGGTGTCAGTAACGTGGTGTCAGCGGGCGACCGATTCGGCCCTTGGACGGGCCTCCCAAGCCTCCCGTACATCTTCGGTTGTCACCTCATCGTAGACATCGCGGAGCGTCGTGTACCGCGTTCCCGCAATGGTCTCCTGTATCTTGGCGGGCAAGGCCCGGAACTCCGGGTCCCTCACTCCTGCCCGCTTTTCCGCGTGGAACCCCACGCCCCGGAGCCGTTCATTCCACGCTTCCCGTTCGGCCTCGGGCAACGACTCCAGCAGTTGGGCTTTTGCCCGTCTAAGCCAGACTTGGAACGTTTGCCATGATGTCGGCATCGATGGATCTGAAGCCGACGGAAAGACCGGTCCTGCAATCCCACGGGAGGGAGCCCTACGGAGGATGTTCTTGGCTTCCTCAGAGAGCAGGGGAGTGACCGTCTCCCTCCCGTCCTTATCGAACTCGCCTCGCCATCGTAACGTCCAGTTCTTCTGCTCGACGTCGGACCAGTCCAGGTTCCGGATGGAGCTGTTTCGCCGACGGGTGTCCCGCCCAAGCACGAGTGCCGCCTCGAACTGCCAGCTTGGCGCGTGCTGGATCAGCGCCGCCCTGATCTCGGGAGTCATGGACGGCCGGTGAGGGGTCTTTGTCCGGGGCATCCCCCACCGCTGTGACCTCCTGATCTCGGCGCCCCAAGGACTCCCCGAAGGGAGATACGGACTCCGGCTTCCTGGAGGGCTTGCACCGGTTCCCCAATTCAGAACGGCGATCATGAACTTCAGGTCGTATTGCACCTGCCGGTCCTTCACCGGACCCCAACCGGGGATGTTTCCCCCGCGGCGGGCCGCGATGAAGCCGTCCCAGTCCTTTCGGTCCAGGGTGCCGGGGTGCCGCTCACTGCGGCGCTCCCGGTCCCCGAGCCCATCGAAGAAGGCAAGCCAGAGCCTTTGGGCCCGGCGATCATGCCCCTGTTTCCCTGTTCCCTTTCGCGGCGTCACCTCCTTGATGTAGTCCTTGATGAGCTGGACCATTTTGATAGGCCCCTCTCCAGGCTGGCCCGAGAGGTCCGCGAACCTCTCCGCCAGCTCCTCCGCCTTCTGGACCGCTCGGGCCTTGCTCTGGTCTTCCGCCCGGAGCTTACGCCTTCGGCGCCGCTCAGTCCTGGTCACCGCTCCCGTCTCAGGATCGGCCAACTCTACTTCCTCCAGCCACTCCAGGTACAAAGTGCCGTCCCGTGGATGCTCAAAGGCCCGCACCCAGTTCCGACCACGCTCGCCCGCATTGTAGGACCAGCGTTTCTTCCGTCCACGCGTTGGATCCGCCATCATTCCTCTCCTTCGATGACGGCACGCGCAGCCTGCACCCGAGAGGATGCAGGATGGATTGTTCCCGCGTCAACTCCGGGCCAGGGTTTTCGGGGCAGGTGCATCCGGAGGATGCGTGGGTCAGCATCAGTTCCCGAGTTGGGGAGCTTCTTCTCCCGCAGCATCCGGTTGAGGTGATTTCGGGTGTAGCCGGACTCCGACACCGCCACTTCGAGCGTAAGGGGCTCCAGGAAGGATTCTTGAAGTCGCTGCTCCACTTCTACGGCCGCCGCTTCCCACACGTGGGCTGCAGCCTCAGAGCCTGCCAGCCGTCGCGCCGCCCTAGCGTTACCCCGGAACTCCTGAGGGAGCCGGGCGAGGGGAACGAGTGCGGAAGTCATGCGGATGTCGCTCACCTTTCCCACTGGACTCTAGTCCTCCTCGCCGTCTTCGATCTCTTCTTCATCTCCCGAGAAACCGGCCTCCGTGAGGATGTCCCGTATCCGGTCCCGGATCGCGGTGGCCTTCAATCCAGGATCGAAAGCGGTCTCGGAGATCTCTTCCAGCAGTTCCTTGTTCGACATGGCCGGTGCCTCCTTACGGTCAGAGAGACTGGGGTGCTGCTGATCGAAAATAAAAATGTTTTCTCATCCGCCGCAAGGAGCGATCTTCCACGTAACGTCAGTCACTACAACCGTTTTCACGATTTCCTGAATCTGGAGACTTCGACGTTTTTCGCAATTAATGCTTGAAAAACGCCTCATTTTTTATGTTCACCGTATGTTCCAACGTTTTCCGTGATTTTTTCCCAAATATGTTTTCAGTGTCATCCAGGATATGTTGTTGGTAAATTCGTAAGAATCGCGGCGCTGGAAGGCCGGAAAAAAAGAAAAATTCGGTGGGTGTTTCAGAATGGGTTTAGGCGGGCCATCGTCGCCAATGGCGCCATTCGAGCCTGCCGTGTGAGTCTCATTCTTTCCGAAAGGGGGGTTTTGGATGGAAGATACACGACGCAAACGGGACTTCGTGGCTGCCTTCCTGAATGAGGTCGCTTCTCCCCCCGGGGTTGAGGTGAAGGTGTATCGACATAGCCAGGACTACAAGAAGCCTCC
>JBDRDQ010000320.1:0-16074 GCA_043820695.1 Gemmatimonadota bacterium
GCTTCGGAGCGGCGGCCACGGCATCCCTGTCGGAGCTGGCCCAATCCGTGGTGTTGGAGGGGGTGGGCGACTCCATTCGGGCCCGGCCTCCGGGACGGGACTCCGATCAGTCCTTCAATGGGGTGGGGCTTCCCCTTCTCCAACTCAACCACTCCCGCCTGGCGGAGGATGGCGGGTACTGGTGGTGGCACACTCCCGACGACACACGGGACAAGGTGGACGCCCGGGTCCTGAAGACCGACGCCGACCTCTACGCCGCCGCCCTGGCCCGCCTCCTGGCCGAGCCCACCTACCCGGTGAGCCTCTCGGCTACGGTGGAGCGGTTGGGCTCCCTTTTGAGGGACCGGCAAGAGCAGGCAGGCAGCCACTTCGATCTGAGTGAGGCCCTGGCCCGACAGGGTGAGCTTCTGGAGGTGGTCCGGCGGGTGGAGGCGTCCCTACCGACCGGGGGAGATGCGGAGGTGGATCTGGCCCTGGTGGCCATCCTCCGCCCCGTGCATCGGGTCCTCTACACACATCTCGGGCCTTATCACCCCGACCCCGCGGAGGCGATGGGAGCCCTCCCGGGAATGAACGCAGTGGATATGCTCGTCTCCAACGATCCCGACACGGATCGCTATCGCTTCGCCCTTACGACCGTTCAGAGGGAGATGGCCAGGATCCTGGAGGCCTTGGACCAGGCCCAAGCCGAGGCGGAGGAGCTGCTGGAGGTGTTGAGGGGGAGGTAGGAATTGTGTAGATTTATGTGTGGAGGTTTACACATGGCAACGAATCTTGATCTGGACCCGGAGCTTCTGAATCGGGCATTGGCGGTTAGCGGCGAACCCACCAAAAAAGCCGCGGTCACCTTGGCACTGGAAGAGTTCATCGCCCGCCGTGAGCAGCGGAAGATCCTCGAACTCTTCAAGAGCTTGGATTGGGACCCGGCCTACGACTACAAGGCCGAGCGATCCCGGCCGTGAGCCTGTTGGTGGACACCAGCGTGTGGTCTTTGGCTCTGCGGCGCGACAATCCGGCCACCCTGCCAGAGGTTCGTGCCCTCGGGGAAGCCCTGGACTCCGGTGACCTCGTAGTCACAACCGGACTGATTCTTCAGGAGATCCTTCAGGGGTTTTCCGGACCCAGAGCCCAGGAAGCCATCCTAGCCCGCTTCAACGCCCTTCCCTTCCTCATCCCTGACCGCAGCGACCACGTCGACGCGGCGACACTCCGGAATCAATGTCGGCAAGGTGGGATCCAGGTTGGGACCATCGATGCCCTCTTGGCGGCCCTCTGTCTCCGGCACGGGCTGAGCATCCTCACTACGGATGCGGACTTCCGTCGGATGGCCGAGGTGACCCCTCTATCGGTTTGGAGCCGCGGGTAGATCCAACGTCGCCAAGTCCCCCTCCACCTGCTCCCATTCGTTCATGAGCATCTTCAGACGATTCTGGAGTTCGACCCGCTCGTCCTCCATCGACCGGATATCGTCCGGCGCCACCTCCTTGTAGAAGGTCGGCTCGGCGAACCGCCCCTCGATCTCACCGATGAGGGCCTCTGAAAGCTCGATCTCCTTCAGGAGAGCCTTGTGGCGTTCCTGGAGCTTCCACTTGTTGAGCTTCCGGGGCTTCGGCGTGTCCGGCTCATCTGTCATCCCACCGGCATCCTTCGAGGGCGCCTTCCCCTTCTCCTTCTTCTCCCGTTTGGCCCTCAGGATCACCTGATCGGCGTCCAGATGGTCATCCCCGCAGAAATGGACGTATTCCTCGTAGGTTCCGGGGTAGTCCCGGATCGCTTCGGGTTTGATCTCCACAATGCGTGTGGCCAGCGCCCCGACAAACCAACGATCGTGGGAGACAAAGATCAATGTGCCTTTGAACGTCTTGAGCCCCTCGACCAGAGCTTCGATGGCCTCCAGATCGAGGTGGTTGGTGGGCTCGTCCAGAACCAGGACGTTGGGGTTTTCCATACCCAACCGGCTGAAAATCAGACGCGCCGCCTCCCCGCCGGAGAGGGTCTCAAGACGCTTCTTCGGTTCGTCTCCCGAGAAGAGCATCAGGGCCAGCCGCCCTCTCACCCACCCGATGTCCTTACCCGGACAGTAGTCCCAGATCCACTCCTCTGCGGTCCTCGTCGGGTCGACGAACTGCTCCTGCTGATCCTGGGCGAAATAGCCGGGATGAGTTTCGTAGCCCCACTCCACCTCACCTGCATCCGGCTCCATCAAACCCACGGCGATCTTGAGGAGCGTAGACTTCCCGATGCCGTTGGGCCCCATGATGGCGAGGCGGTCACCCCGTTGCACCAGCAGATCGACGCCGTGGAGCACCTCGTTGTTCCCGAATGCTTTCTTTATCCCGGCGAGCTTGAGAACGTCCCGGCCGCTGTCGCGCTTCTGTTCGAACCGGAAGGTGGGGTACCGCCGGGAGCTCGTGGGCACCTCGGTGATCTCGGAGACTTTCTTCTCGATCATCCGGACCTTGCTCTGGGCCTGACGCGCCTTGCTGGCCTTCGCCCGGAAACGGTCCACGAACTTCTGATGGTGATCGATCTCCCTTTCCCTCGCCGACAGGTCCTTCTCACGCCGCTCGTGCTCCGCCTCTTTGGCCTCCAAAAAAGCGGAGTAATTGCCCCGGTACGGCAGGATCGTCTCGTAATCCACGTCCAGGATGGTGGTCGCGACGTTGTCCAGGAACCGGTGGTCGTGGGAGATGACCACCACCGGCCCGGCAAAGTCCTTCAGGAACAGCTCGAGCCACCGAATAGAGAGAATGTCCAGGTGGTTCGTGGGCTCGTCGAGAAGAAGCACGTCGGGCTGGCTGGCCAACACCTGGGCCAGAAGCACCCGGAGTTTGAAGCCGCCGGAGAGGGTGGAAAGTGGGTTTCGGTGAACCTCGGCGGGGATACCGAGCCCTTCCAGAATCGCCCCTGCTCGGGCCCCGGCGGTGTAGCCGTCGTAGTGCTGGACCATTTCCTCGACCTCGGCGAACCGATGGGAGTCGAAGTCCTCCTCGGCTGCGGCCAGGATCTTGTCCCGCTCCTCCAAGGCCTGCCAGAGCTGGAAATTGCCCATCATGGCCACATCCAAAATCCGCTGGTCCTCGTGCTGGAAGTGGTCCTGCCGGAGGACTCCCAGGCGGGTGTCTTTGGGGATGCTGGCGTGGCCCTCGGAGGCGTCCAGGTCACCGCTGAGGATGTTCAGGAGCGTCGTCTTCCCGGAGCCGTTTGCACCCACAAGGCCGTAACGCTCTCCTCGATTGAGCTGGACCGATACGCCGGCGAAGAGCGTCCGGTCCCCGAAAGACCTGCCGAGGTTCGAGATGGAAATCATGTGGGCGAATCTAAACGTTCAGACAGCTTGGTGGTGAGGGGCCACCTCACATCATCCCTGGCGAAGGGACGCCCGTGACATGAAGGCCCGCGGGGCGATAGCTTCCCTCATGCATGAGATAGCGGTCGATCTTCTGATTCTGCTGGCCGGCATCTGGCTGGTCGCTGTGACGATGCGCCCCCTTGGGCTGCCCACGATCATGGGCGAGCTGATCGTGGGCGTCCTCGTAGGGCCGGCAGTCCTGGGCTGGATCGAGCCGAGCGAGATCATCACGGTCCTGGCCGAGATCGGCGTCTTCTTCCTGATGCTCCACGCGGGATTGGAGACACAGCCGCGCCAGTTTTTCGACGCACTGAAGCGGTCGCTCGGCGTGGCGGTCGTCGGTGCGATTGTGCCGTTCGGGGTGAGCTTCAGCGTGGCCACGGCCTTCGGCCTCGACCCGGTGGGAGCGACCTTCGTGGGACTGACGATGACCGCCACGGCGGTCGTGGTTACGCTCAAGGCTTTAAAGGATCTCGGGTTGGCCGACACCCGCGTGGCCCGTGTGATCGTGGCGAGTTGCGTGATCGACGACCTGCTCACGCTGGTCTTCTTCGGCCTGATCGTGGGCGTGCTGTCGGGCGGGTCGTTTCAGGTGAGCGACGTCGTGTGGACCTTGTTCAAGGTCGTCGCGTTCTTCGGTGTCGCGTTCGCCATGGGCCGCTACATCTATCCGCGCCTCACTCTTCCCTTCCGCACGGAGGGTGGAAAGGGCTTTACCTTCGTTTTGCTCCTGGCCATCGGGGCGGGGCTCTTCGCTGAAGCGATCGGCCTGCACATGATCATCGGGGCATATCTGGCAGGGCTCTTCTTCGAGGAGAAGGTGGCCCACCCGAATCTGGTGCGGGTCGTGGCGGACCGTTCGTACGGGATCGCCTACTCCTTCCTCGGGCCCATCTTCTTCATCTCCCTAGGGTTCTCGATCACCTTCGACATCAGCGGTTCCGGCTTGGCTTTCCTGGCCGTCCTGACCGTTGCCGTCATCCTCGGCCAGGTTCTCAGCGCGGCAGGCATGGCACTGCGCATGGGGCTCCCCGGGCGTGAGGCGCTCACGGTGGGGGTGGGAATGTGCGGGCGCGCCGAGCTGGCATTTATCCTCGCCTCGCTCGCACTCGCACAGGGAGCGATCGAGCCGTCCGTCTTCTCCGTGCTTATCTTCACCGCCTTCCTCCTCAACCTGTTCACCCCGATGGGGCTAAAGGGGTGCGCGGTGCTCCTGGAGGGGCGGGCTGCGAAAGTCGAGGGGGGAATGGTCGGAGTGTTCCTGGCAGACAAGTTCGGCGACGACCCGTTCCCTGGCGGCTCCGAAGGGCGGGCGCCGCGTCCGCTCCGCAACCTGGACAATGCGGTCGTGCTCTACGGGTACGGTCCGGCGGTCGACTCCCTCGTCAACGAGCTGGAGCGACGCGGCACGCCACACGTGTTGATCGAGGAGGACGAAGACGTCGCCCGCAAGCTCCACGAGCGGGGACGACATGTCGTGCACGCGGAGCTTGCAAGCCTGGAGGTTGACCTTCGGCCGCTGGCGCGGGCCCGGGCGCTTGTGCTCAACGCCGACGACGACGCGAACGTGATGTTGACACTCGGCGCCCGCGAGGCCGGGTTCGAGGGGCCGATCATCGCGATGATCAACGATCCGCGGCGGCGGTCTCCGATGCTCTCCGCCGGCGCCACCGTGACCTTCGCCCCGACCCACGTGCTCGCGGCGCTCCTGAGCGCGCGGGCGAGCGCGAAGATCGGCCCGCGGGTCATGGGCTTCCGACCGCTGAGTCGCCTACTCGAGGTGGCAGAGTTTCGTGTCCGCGAAGGCGGTCCGCTGGCCGGGACCACCCTTGCCAAGGCGAAGATCCGCACCCAAACCGGCGCGAACATCGTCGGACAGTGGCGCGAGGCTGGTCTCCATCTGCCCCCGGGGCCAAACGATACGATACAGCCGGGCACGATCCTCGTCGCGGCCGGGCCCCCGGAAAGCATCGAGCGGTTGAGGGAGACGGCGCGGCCGATCACCGAGGAAGGGGTGATCATTGTGGTCGGTTTCGGTGACGTTGGGCAGAAGCTCCGGGAGATTCTGAGAGCGGTCGGCGAGCGCGTGTGCGTGGTCGGCGCCGAGGAGCGGCCAGGGGTCGACGTGGTGGGCGAAGTCACGGATCCGGACGTACTCGATCGGCTCCCGCTGGCGGAGGCACGGGTCGCGATCCTGGCCCTCGAACCCGACTCCGCCACCATCTTCGCCGCCACCATCCTACGAGATTGCGATCCGGATCTGCCGATCCTTGCCGGCGTCGGTTCTTCGGAGAACGTGCCACGCATCCAGCGCGCGGGCGCCGATTTCGCGCTCTCCCTGAGCCAGGTCGCGGGAGATCTCCTTGCGCACCACGTGCTGGGCGAGACCGTTTCGCTCCAGCCCCGGATCAAGCTGGTGCGGGTGGCCGCTGGTCCGCTGGCCGGCCGGAACCCGCTCGCGGAGCGCATCCGAGAGCGCACGGGGTGCACCGTCGTTGCCGCCGAGCGAAACGGAGAGGTGATCATGGACTTCCCGGCCTCCTTCCTGCTCACAGCCGAGGACGCCGTTTACATCTGTGGGAGCGCGGAGGCGATCGGGCGCTACGACGAGGAGTTCCCGGCAATCTGGTTATAAGGATCTCGGCGTCGAGTTCACGGATCTGCCCTCGTGCGCCAGGGGATCATCGAGACTAAACATCCGGCCTCTACCGAAGGGATGTTCCAATAAATGAACAAACCCGGCCTCTTCCTATCTTCCCTGGTCTTCATGGTGTGCTGGACCGAGGGGGCCCTGGCGCAAAGTCGGAGCTTTTCCGAAGAGCCTGAGATCCTGCTGGGCCTGAGAACGGATCGATCCGCATCTCTGTCTTTCGTGGATGTGGAGGGTGACGGAGACCTGGATGTTCTCGTGGCCAATGGACGTCACTGGCCCCAAGCGAATGAGGTCTTCCTCAACAACGGGCGGGGCCGGTTCACCATGGGCTACCCACTGGGCGAAGGGTTCAGCACCAGTTACGGAGTGCCGGCCGGGGACCTCGACGGGGACGGGGATCCCGACGTGGTGGTAGCTAACGACCAGGCCCCCAACCAGATCTTCCTGAACGATGGATCGGGCCGGTTCTCCCTTGCCGGAGCCTTGGGCCCTGAGGTGGAACCGACTCGAAGTGTCGTCCTCGCGGATCTGAACGGGGACGGGATGCTCGATGCACTGGTGATGAACCGGGGCGCTGAGAACGGGATCTACCTGAACCAGGGGGGTGGGGTGTTCGGTATCAAACAGGGCTTCGGCACCTCCGACGACTCCACCATCTCTCTCACCGTCGCGGACGTGAACCGGGACGGATACCCGGACCTGGTTCTGGCCAACCGGGACGGCCAGGCCAATGCGGTATATCTGAACGATGGCACCCTGGGTTTCGACCAGACACACCCCTTCGGTACCGGGCGCGACGAAACCAGGGATGTGGGGGTCGCCGACATGGACGGGGACGGCCACCTGGACATCGTGGCCGTGAATATCGGCGAGGTGAATGGCGTCTACTTCGGTGATGGAACGGGCCGCTTCGCCGAGGGCATTCCCTTCGGAGAGGAGGATGCCGAGAGCTATTCGGTGGTAGTGGTGGACATGGACAAGGACGGGGATCCGGACATCGTCGTAGGAAACGTTGGAGGCCAAAACGCGGTGTACTTCAACGACGGCACGGGAAGGGCCTTCACCTCAGTGAACTTCGGAAACGCAACGGACGCCACCTACGGAGTCGCGGTCGGCGACGTGAACGGAGACGGATTCCCCGACATCGGTGTGGCAAACTCCGACGGATTGAACGGGATCCACCTGAACCGGCCAGCAGGAGATCGCTAGGGGGACCCTGGAGGTCGCCAGGAGGAGCGAAGGTTTTTCCTTGCCACGGCCAGCCATTGGTGGCAGCTTTCACGCAATTCCCTCAACCAGGCTATGAACCCGGGAGGTTTTTCGCCCTCCCCAAACTGCGAGGTGGCTATGTTGAAGAGCGTGTTCCGGTTTGGGCCGGTGGTTTCGGTGTTGGCGCTGGTAGGATTCCTGGGGTCGTGTGCGCCCCAGCACGTAGTTCCGCCGCGGAATCCGGTCGTGATAGGAGGAGCCGTCGGCTCTCCCATCTTCACCCCTGACACCGTCTCTGCTCGCAGAGGAGACTACATACTGTGGCCCAACCCATTCGATGTTACCGTCTCCGTCGAACTCAGGGGCGCTCCGATGAGACCAGCGAGGCAGATCATACCAGTGGGAGGTACAGGAAAGGTGCAGGTATTACCCAACGCTGAACTTGGCCTATACAAATACAACGTGGTACTGACGTCGGGAAAAGATACCATTATCGTCGTCGACCCCTACATCGACGTGAAGCCTAAGCGATGAACCTGGCCGGGCGTTAATCCAGCCTGGACCCACGTCCGGCCGGGTTCACCAGCTCCTGGAAGCGAGGGTGGTCCCAGATCTCCTTCCACCACCAGTCCGTTCTCGCGCCGACCCGTTCGGACGGAATGGCTTCCAGGAAACGCTCCAGGGCATCCAGGGATTCATCGATATCCCCCAGGCGCAGGCGGGCATTCGCCTCCTGTATGTCAACTCTCGGCCCTGAAGCCTCCGGGAGAGCCAGAGCCCGACCCATGACCGCCCTGGCACTGTCCAGAAAGCCGGCTCTTGCGAGAACCGCAGCGACCTGCAGGAGTTGGGGTGGCTCAGTCCGACCTCGCTCGTGGGGCGCCGACAACCGGACGACGTCTTCGGCCAGGAGCCAGGCCAACTCCGGATCCGCCCTGGGTCCACGGGGACCGGCGAGGGCCGCCAGCTCGGCCGAGGCGAAGCTCGGTCGGTCCGGGAACCGTTCTCTACCCTCTCCGCACCACCGGGTCACATCCGTCCACAGCTGGAGCTCCAGGGAGGAGCTGCAAAGCCTGAATAGGACAACCGGGGCCTCCAACTGATAGGGGTCCGCTGAGTAGGCCTTCGTGGCGGCCAGCTTGGCCTCGGCATAACGCCCCTGATTCTCGTAGATCCAGCTGAGACGGGCATGGGCCTGGCAACGGGATTCGTCCAACTCCGTCGCCCTCCGAAGATCCCGCTCGGCCTCGCCCAGAAGCGAATCGGCCTCGGCTTCATCCGCCGCTTCGGAGGCCAGATAGTCCAGAAGAATCCCACGAAGTTCGAGAGCCCTGGGATGATCCGGGTCCTTGGCCAACGCCCGCTCGGCATGCCCGATTCCCACCCGGGTCCAGATGGGATCGTAGGTCGCCTGGGATGTCCCCAAGAGAGATCGTTCGGCGGCAACCCATCCTCGATCGACGATCGGAGTTATAAAGGAGAGGTCCTCGGACTCGGCTCTTTCCAGAATCAGGTCAGCCTCAATGAGGGCTCTTGCGGCAGCGGCCGTGTCTCCGGAGGCTCCGAGCTGAATCGCGTCGTTCAGACATTGTTCGGCTCGCTGCACGAGAATCCAGGCGGCCTCACTCTCCGTTCCCGCCTGGAGCTCCGCCATCTCCATCCGGACTCCGAGCCACTCCCTGAGCAATCCGGATATCTCTCCTGCCAGGTCTTCCAGGATGGCGAAAGGAGCGCCCACATTGCCCACAACGACCTCACTGGCAATGTGGCTCAGATCCTTGGCGTCGATGAGCTGGACGCTGACGGAAACCAGATCTGAAGTACCCATGACCGAACCTTCCACATAGGCGTCGATCCCCAGGCTCTCGATGGCATCAGTCGTAAGGCCGACGCCCTTGAACGGTTTCATGGCATTTTGCGGGAGGACATCGAGGGTCCCGAGCTGCACCAGAGCGTCCACCACATAATCCGTGAGTGCGTCCCCCAAAGCCTCGAGTTCCGGGTCTTCGCTGGCGACGTCGAAGTAGGTGACCGCGATCCTCGCCGGCGCACCGCCAAATCCGGCCCCCCGGTCCGGCCCACGGGTCAGGACCAGGTAGATGGCGAAAGACACCACCGCGATCAGACTCAGCCCCGCAGCCAGGTGACCCGGGCCGACCCGCACACCCGTGCGGCCGCGGCCGCGGTGCCCGGCTGCTCCAGAATCCACCGCATGGAGGAACCCGGCTGCGGTCTGGTGCCGATCCGCCGGCACCTTGGCGAGCGCTTTCTCAACGGCCTCCACCAGCCCTCCTGGCAGGTTCGGCCTCACGATATCCAGGGATGGCAACCGCCCCTGGACCTGCCTGGCCAGGACGGCCGCAGGCGTCGATCCGGTGAAGGGTGGCTCGCCGGCCAGCATTTCAAAGAGCACGCAACCGAGTGCGTAGACGTCACTCCGCCCGTCCAGAACCTCTTCCCCCGTTGCCTGCTCCGGACTCATGTAGGCAGGAGTACCCAGGTACGTGCCGGTCCGGGTAATGCGCTCGTCACTCGCCTCGGCCAAGGCCTGGGCCACACCGAAATCCGCCAGGACGGCGTGCCCCGCCTCCAACATAATGGTGGCGGGCTTCACGTCCCGATGGACTATGCCCTCCTGGTGGGCATAGTCCAGGGCACCGGCGATCTCTCGAGTGATTCGGACGGCCTCGTCGACGGTGAGCTGCTTTTCTATTGCCAGACGGCTTCGGAGGGACTCCCCCTTCACATAGGGCATGACATAAAAGAGGAAACCGTCGGCCTCACCTGAGTCGTGTACCGGAAGGATGTGGGGGTGAGTAAGGTTCGCCGCGGTCTTGATTTCCCGAAGGAAACGCCTGGGCCCTAGAGTCCGGGCCAACTCCGGGTCCAGGACCTTGACCGCTACCTGTCGGTCATGCTTTAGATCCCGAGCCAGGAAAACCGTCGCCATGCCACCCGCACCGATCTCCCGATCGATCGTGTAGCGATCGGCGAGGGCAGCCTTGAGACGTTCCTCCTGCTCCATCATCGATGATCCCGTGGGGGGAGACTGCCCGGTCCAGCCCAGCCAGCCACCAGGAAGAACAATGTGATGCGGTTAGGGTGGGGGCAAGGATTGGGGTGTTGACCAAACACCCGAAGAGGGCCACCCAGCGCTGAGGGGTTCCTACCCCAGGATCAACCCCACGGTTAGGAAGAAGTCGTGCTGCCGGTCCCCGTCCTCCATGAACGCCCCGCTGATGTAGTCGGCGAGTTCCAGGTTCCCTTTGAGAATTCCCAGATTCCAGTCGAACCCCAGGCCTAGAACCACCGTGGCCTGCGACTCGTCCCCGAAGGCGTCCTTCAGCGGGGAATCGGACTCGAAGTCGAAGTCGTACCGCTTGAAACCGCCGCCGGCCAGGATGTAGGGCCGGAAGGGGGAACTCACGGGAAAGGGTCGGAGCACGATCCCTGCCGAAACGCCCAGGAGGGTAGTGCGGAGGTCACAGGCGCCCCCGGTACAACCGATGCCATCCACCGGGACCTCAGAGTCCGAGCCGTAGAGGGCCGTGACGCGGTAACCGATGGTCTTGGCGGAAGACATGTCCAGCGTCAGGCCGTAGGCGAGGGAGGTCCCCTGCTCTCCGAGCGTCTGGACGCCGTCGGGGGTGTCGACGGTACCGAGGTCCGAGACCGAAGCGTACAGGCCGACCTGCGGAATAAGGCGGATCTGAGCGTCCCCGGGGGCCGGAAGAAGGAGGGCCCCGATGAGGAACACCGACAGGGTAACCATCGTTCTGTTCATTGAAATGTCCGGTCTCGCGGCGGAAAAGCGGAAAAGAAGTAACCTACGGTGGATACACCGCCCCTATCCGGGGGGGTCCTGTGCAGGTCCCTCCCATCTCCCCGGAGCCCTTACGGCTCCTGGCGGAATCCGTCCACTTCCTTCAAAAACCGGATTAACCCCTCGAAGTAGGTCTCCTGGTCATCGTACATGTCCATGTGGCTCCCCTGGGGGCAGTGCAGATACTCGCCCTTCGGTAGCGCGCTGGCCATCCACTCCATGTGCTCGGGATCCATGGTGTCGTACTCCGCCCCGATCACGAGGGTCGGGACTTCGATCCGGGAGAGATCGGCCGTGCGATCCCACTCCAGGAGTTTGCCGCTGGCACCCAGTTCACTGGGCCCCTGCATCGGGATATAGATATCGGGGTTGATGTGGGCGAAGGCCCGGTTCACCGGATCCGGCCAATCTTCCGGCGACATCCGCAGGATGTGGTAGACGTAGTGGTGCTCCATGAGAAGCTCCATGTACCGCGGGTTGCCGTAGTCCTCGGCGGCCTCGAGGGCCTTGATCTCGTTCAGGACCGCGGGATCCATGGAGGCCATCAGCACGTCCAGGGCGTACTCGTTGTAAGCCGGGATGCTTGCCATCATGTTCGAGATGATGAGCCCCTTGAGGTTTTCCTGATGAGCGAGGGCGTACTCCATGGCCAGGATCCCACCCCAGGAATGGCCCAGCAGATAGAAGTTGCTGGCATCGAGTCCTAGAGCCACCCGCACCTGTTCGACCTCATCGACGAAGCGCGGAATCTCCCACAGCTCCGGCGCAGTGGGTTGGTCAGAGTACCAGGAGCCGAGCTGGTCGTAGTAGTAGTACTCGATTCCAGCGCCCGGAAGATAGGAATCGAACGCCTCGAAGTACTCGTGGGTCGCACCCGGACCGCCGTGGAGGAGCAGGACCTTGATGGTCGGGTTGTTCCCCACCCGCTTCGTCCACACGCGGAAGGTCCCAGCCGGGGTTTCGACGGGGATCAGCCTGACTCCGCCGCTGAGGACATCGGTGCGGTCGGCGTGGTCGAAATAGTCGGCCGTCTGTGGGTTGGATGGGGGCTCGCCGGCACAACCATGGATGGCTAGCCCCAGCCCCAGCGTCAGGGTCAACAGTAGATATCTCATTCATTCACCTCGGTACGCCGCTTCGAGGGCGGCAACGTCGATTTTTCGCATGTCCGTCATGGCTTGAAAAGCCCCGCCTCATTCACCCCCTGGGGGCCCGCCTGAAGTGAGCGCTCATCCACCTGCGAAAGATCGGCGATCATGGCCTCCGTCACCACCTTCACCTGGCGGACTTCATCCAATCGCTGGGCTACGCCTTCCAGCGGGTCATCCCTTGTCATCCAGTCCAGCTTGTCGAGAGCCTTCAGATTCAGGGGCATGGTATAGCCCCGCAGCGTCTTCTCCCCTGCCACGTTGTAGTACTGCTCGAAGTACGACATGACCAACTCGCGCAGGGTGCGGTACACCGGTTCGCGAAACCGCAGCCCCACGAAGTTCGATTTGGCCACCGCACCCCAATGACCATTCCGCTTGAACAGAGCCAGGAGATGGTCATCATCCCGATCATTGGGGACGATGTCCAGAATCAGCGGCGGATGCCCAAGGTGCTGCAGCGCATTTGACTCAAGCCGAATTCACCGGAGTCGAGCATGGCCATCTCAGCGCCCGCCGAGCTGTAGCGCCGTGTTGTCGCCCCAGCAATATGCGGCTCCAGCGGCGGTGACACCGCACATGTGGGTCGATCCGGCCGACATCAGAGTGAACGAGTACCCGCCGGCCACTTGCTGCGGTGTCGTTGAGATTCCCGTCGTCGTGCCCGTGCCCAGCAGCCCGGACAGGTTGAGCCCCCAGCAGTACAGCGCGCCATCGAGAGTCAGCGCGCACGTGTACCCATGGTTTGCGCTGATTTCGGCAAAGGCGAGTCCGCCCGGTACCTGAGCTGGGTCACGCTCGGTCGGACCAAGTCGGGTGCTCCCGGTCTCCCCCATCCAGTTGAAGCCCCAGCACCACGCGGCGCCGTCAGCCGCGAGCCCGCATGTGTGCCACGAACCGGCGGAGATCTGTGACAACGCGGGGACGCCGGGGACCGGAAACGGAATGCCTTTGCATTCAATCGCCCCCTGGCAACCCGCATCGCTCGATTCGCCGGGTCCGACCGATGGAGAGCACCCGATGAATGCAACGATCACCCACAGAGCGAGGAATGCGTAGGAGCGGGTCGCGTGGCCCTTCATGATGTCGCGCCATTCCTTCAGTGTCAGATTGGAGACACTATGCGGAGGTGTAAGGTCATTTATCTTGCCGGCACCGGGTGATCCGGCCCCCAGGCGCCCATGGCGGGTTCGTGCGCCGACAAAAACACGACGTCCTCAGTGAGCATGCCGAGGGGTGAATCCAGTTTGTTCGACCGGAATATCTAGCCTTTATGGCCCGCCGCGGTCATATCGGCTGAAGCCGGCCTCAGGCTGCATGTAAGAGGGCTGGAACCCCGCCAGTGCATCCTTGACCTCTTGGCTCGGTGACCCGTACACGACGAACCGGACCGGGGCCAGGATTTCCAGAAAGCGACCGGCGAACCTCTCGCCAAACGCACCCAGGTGGATCATTACAGCGGCCGAATCAACGTACCGCTCGAAGATGTGACAGACACTGCCATCGGCACTGGTGCTCCACTGGTAGTCCAACGTGCCCGGCTCATTTTCCTGGGTAGCGCTCACCATTTCCTGCATGAGGGCCGAGAATTCTGTTTCGTGTCCCGACTGAACGTTCAGCTCGAGGATCCACGATACGTCGGTAGCCATGTTCAGACTCCTGTGTTTGAAACGCGGCGCATTTGGTCCGCGACGGCGGTTGACTACGCCGGCGAGAGAGCCTGAGCGATCTCACTGTCATCGAGAACTGCGAAGACCTCCTGATCGACGAGGTCGGCCCAGGCAAGGACGTAGCGGGATAAGGCTATGGGGTCATCGGATTCGATGAGGCTGAAGCCGTCCCCGGAACCCATTTGATGCCAGCGCCCATGCATCGTGACGCCTTCCGGAAGCTTGGGAGGATTCGTCGCGAAGCGTTCGACAGCGGCGGCGAAGTTCTCTTCTTTGATGCTCCATTTGGTGATGTACTTCATGGCGATACTCCTCGGTGACGGGGATAGGACCCGGATCGGCGGTAAAGTGTCAAGAAATGGCGCGAGCATCAAAGATTTCGGGAGGCCCAGGGGCCCGGAACTAGTCCTCGATCTTGTAGATATCTCGACGCCCCTTGACCACCAGATCATGGTAGCCTGACATCGCCCGCTGTGCTTCGGGATCAGCCATGACACTGGGCTGCATGTCGGCAAATGCGCTGAGACTCTCGACCTCTGTCTCCAATACCAGTGTCCAAAACCGGTCTCCGGGCACATCCGTGAAGAGTCGGAACGGCTTGACGCCCATCCTCACCATCACCGCATTGAGGGGCTTGTACTTTTTCAACAACTCTCTAGGGAAGGAGCTGCTTGGTGACACGGCGTTCCAGGTAGAACCCGACACCAGTTCCAACGACGCTGACCACGAATGCCGTAAAGAGCGAGATCCAGGCCCCGACCATCCATCCCAACCAACCTCCCGCAGTCATCCCGACGAGATCGAGGAGTCGCCTCATGGCACGAACCACTGCTTCCTCATGTTTCCACCTCGGTTTCGGGGAGGGGACCGGACTATCGGTCGTGCTGCATGAAGGGTGACCCCAGTCACGGAGGAATAAATCAATGAGTTCGCCAGGTGCATGCCCACAACCAGAAGAAGCATCGGACGACGGTTTAATGTCAAGAAAATGAGCCGATGGAAGGGATTTGGGAGGCCTGAAGCCCACCTCCCTTGCCCCCAGCCTCGCCACCCCGGAATCTTGTACCGACGAAGCGTTCGGCCTTCACACCGCGGGGTACCATGATCGGCACGGGACTCAGATCCAGAACGAACCCACTCGTTGGCAGTGGCGTAGGTGCGGCTCTCTTCATGGGGGCGGTCCTCTTCCTGGTGGCGGCATGGGCCAGCGGTTGCCGGCCGGCAAGTGGCCCCGACGCCCTCACCGGCGACTGGGATTACTACCGGATGCTTGGCGGAGAGACCCGGGGAGGGTTCGAGGCCAAACGGCGCTTCGGCTTCGCCCACTTCGAGGGCGCGGACCCCGCCGGGGCCTGGCTCCACCGGAGGGCCGGGGGAGATCTGGAGGTCTTTCAGAGCCTGACCATGGAAGGCGACTCCCTCTTCCTGGACTTCGCCTCCGGGCGCTCCGTCCAGGCCATCGTGGCCGGCGACACCATTTCCGGTCGCATCTTCCAGGATGGGGATCCGATCCAGAGGATGTGGTTCGTGCGGCGAGACAAGCCACCGGTCTACGAGCCCTACTTTCCCCTTTGGGCCGGCCCTGTGTCCGATTCCGCCTTCGCCGTGGAGATCGATCCGGCGGTTCCCATGAGGGCCCGGGACGGGACCACCCTCATGAACTTCGTGGGACGCCCGGTGGGAGAAGGGCCCTTCGGCGTAGTCATGGAGCGGACGCCCTACCTCCGCATCGACACGGCCAACGCGGCCTTCTGGGCCTCACGTGGGTTCATCTATGTGAAGCAAGACGTCAGGGGCCGGGGAGGGTCCGATGGCATTCTGGACATGAACGCGGGACAGGAGGAGGACGGCTACGACGCCGTGGAGTGGGCCGCCACCCTGCCTGGGAGCAACGGGAATGTGGGGATGATCGGCCGCTCGAACCCGGGGCTCTACACCTGGTACGCCGCCATCGCGGCCCCGCCCCACCTCACCACCATCGCCCCGGTGGTGGCCACCGCCGATCCCATCCGCCTGGTTCCCTACATCGACATGGTCTTCTCCCCCACCATTGTGCCCTGGCTCTGCTATACGGCGGTGAGGGAGACCCTCTCGGACATGAGCGACCTGGACGTGGTGACGGCCTTCAACCACCTCCCCGTCATCGAGGCCGCTGAGCGGGCCGGCTGCCCCAGGCCTCAGTTCTGGGACGACTGGTTCGACCACCAGCAACTGGACGA